>CAIXDY010000178.1 GCA_903918325.1 uncultured Actinomycetes bacterium | reverse complement strand
CCATTTGGTAAATTTGTAATGAGCGATGTCGATAAAGTTGGTGGAATTCCAGTTGTATTGAAGGGCTTGCTTGATGCCGGCTTACTTCATGGTGACGTTTTAACAGTTACTGGAAAAACAATGGCGGAAAATCTTAAAGAAGTTGCACCGCCAGATCCCGACGGACAGATTTTGCGTGCGGTTTCTTCTCCAATATCAACCGATGTTGGAATCACAATTTTGGGTGGCTCGCTTGCTAGTGATGGTGCAGTTTGTAAAACAGCGGGAATTGGAATCGAATCATTTGAAGGTCCTGCCCGTGTTTTTGAACGCGAGCAAGCAGCAATGGATGCTCTAGAAAATGGAACTATTCAAGCTGGCGATGTTGTAGTTATTCGCTACGAAGGTCCAAAGGGTGGACCAGGTATGCGCGAAATGTTAATGATCACTGGTGCAATTAAAGGCGCAGGTTTGGGTAAATCCACTTTGTTATTAACTGATGGCCGATTCTCTGGTGGATCAACTGGTTTGTGTGTTGGACATGTTGCACCAGAAGCCGTTGATGGGGGACCGATTGCATTTATTAAAGATGGCGATCGCGTGCGCATTGATATCGCTAAGCGAACATTAGATTTATTGGTAGATCCGGCCGAGTTAGAGGCCCGCAAAGTTGGCTGGAAACCATTGGGCCATAAATACTCTCGTGGAGTATTGGCAAAGTATTCAAAGCTGGTGGGGTCGGCCTCCATAGGTGCGGTCTGCCAGTAAAGCCTGCTCAAATTATGAGATGTGCATCTCATGCCTTGACTCGCATGCGTAATCCATTGGAGAATATGCCCATGAGTACAACATTTGTGGTGGTGATTTAGCAGCGCGTGATCTAGCAACGATCATGCGCCGCCCTCAGTTATCTGAGGGTTTTTTAGTTTAACCACACAAATTTAATTGTTGGAGGGAGAAGAACAATGAGTCAGATGACTGGGGCTAGTTCACTAGTGGCATCGCTAGAAGCTGCTGGCGTTGATGTCATGTTCGGAATCCCGGGCGGCGCAATTCTCCCTGCCTACGATCCAATTTTTTCTAGCTCTATTCGCCACATTCTTGTTCGACATGAACAAGGTGCAGGACATGCTGCAACTGGTTACGCCCAAGTAACTGGTCGCGTAGGTGTTTGTATTGCAACTTCAGGTCCTGGTGCAACAAATCTTGTAACACCTTTAGCTGATGCGGCTATGGATTCTGTTCCGGTTGTTGCTATCACCGGACAAGTTCCTTCAGTTGCGATCGGCACTGATGCTTTTCAAGAAGCCGACATCCGTGGAATCACGATGCCATTTGCAAAACATAATTATCTGATTACAAATCCAGCCGATATCCCTCGTGCGATTGCCGAAGCTTTCCATATTGCAAGTACTGGGCGACCTGGGCCGGTGCTAGTAGATATTGCTAAAGATGCATTACAAGCAATGACAGATTTCAAATATCCGTCATCAGTAAATTTACAGGGTTATAAGCCGCAATCAGTTCCTAACAATCAAGCGATTCTTGATGCCGCCGCTCTGATTACACAATCAAGTAAGCCAGTTTTCTATGTTGGCGGCGGCGTGATCAAAGCCAATGCTTCACGCGAATTGATGGAGCTCGCACAACTTCTTGGTGCACCAGTTGTAACTACATTAATGGCACGAGGAGCTTTCCCTGATAGCCACCCGTTACATCTTGGAATGCCTGGAATGCACGGAACAGTTGCCGCTGTTACCGCACTTCAGAAAGCCGATCTACTGATTACTTTAGGTGCACGTTTTGATGATCGTGTAACTGGAAAGCTTTCTACATTTGCCGTTAATGCCAAGGTTATTCATGCCGATGTTGATCCTGCAGAAATTGGTAAAAATCGTTTTGCCGATGTAGCTGTTCTTGGAGATCTCAAAAACACTATCTCTGCTTTAATTCCAGCCCTTAAGGCTGCACTTGCAAAGAGCCAACCAGATTTAACACCGTGGCTGCGCCAAATGAATTCACTTAAGGCGGCTTACCCATTGGGTTATGACAAACCAACTGATGGTTCGCTTTCACCGCAGTACGTAATCGAACGTTTAGGAAAAATCGCTGGACCTAATGCCATCTTCGCTGCAGGTGTTGGTCAACACCAAATGTGGGCTTCTCAGTTTGTTTCTTATGAAAATCCACGCACATGGCTTAACTCAGGTGGTCTAGGAACTATGGGGTATGCAGTTCCTGCTGCGATGGGTGCAAAAGTTGGCGCACCTGATACAACTGTATGGGCAATCGACGGTGATGGTTGCTTCCAAATGACTAATCAAGAATTAGTAACGTGCGCACTCAATAATATTCCAATCAAAGTTGCAATTATTAATAATGAATCGCTTGGAATGGTTCGCCAATGGCAGACCCTGTTTTATGAAGGTCGATATTCAAACACCAGCCTTGAATCAAAGCGCATTCCGAACTTTCCAATGTTGGCCGAAGCAATGGGCTGCGTAGGACTGAGTTGCGAACGCGAAGAAGATGTTGATGCAACGATTGATAAAGCCATGAGCATTAATGATCAACCAGTTGTCGTTGATTTCCGGGTACATCGAGATGCAATGGTATGGCCGATGGTTGCTGCCGGAACTTCAAATGATGACATCATGGTTGCGCGCGAGACCGCGCCTGACTGGGATTCACAGGAGTTATAAAATGGCCCAACACACACTCGAAGTTTTAGTTGAAAACTCACCTGGCGTATTGGCCAGAGTTGCCGGACTTTTTTCGCGCCGTGCATACAACATTGAACGCCTATCTGTAGGTCCAACAGCTGACCCATCCGTTTCGCAAATGGATATCGTGGTTAATCTAGAAGGCCACGCACTGGAGCAAGTAATTGCTCAATTAGATAAGTTGATCAATGTCATTTCTATTAAGGAAATCCT
>CAIXDY010000177.1 GCA_903918325.1 uncultured Actinomycetes bacterium | reverse complement strand
GTCTGGTCAAGGGCGGCGAGCAGCATTCCGGTCATAAGGCCACCCAGGATGATCATGATTTCCTTGTGGGTGTGTTCCTTAGCCGATGCGTTAAGAGGGGGAGTTTTAGACATGGAGGTAAGGTTACCGTGTGAAGTCGATTACCGCCCAACACCTAGTTAAGACCTATCGAAATGGTCAGGTGAGAGCGCTAGATGATTTAACTCTGGATGTTGAAGAGGGCACAGTATTAAGCGTGCTTGGGCCCAATGGAGCAGGCAAAACAACTGCGGTACGAATCCTTGCAACCTTACTCAAGCCTGATTCAGGCATTGCAACCGTTGCGGGCATCGATGTAATCAAACATCCGGAAAAAGTCCGTGAATTAATTGGATTATCTGGTCAATATGCTGCCGTTGATGAAACGTTGACTGGCTGGGATAACTTAGTGATGTTTGGTCGCCTGTATCACTTAGGAAAAGCTGCATCCATAAAGCGGGCTGAGGATTTGCTGGAAAGATTTTCACTCACTGAAAGTGCAAAGCGTCCAATTAAAACCTACTCAGGTGGAATGCGACGCCGATTAGATTTAGCCGCATCGCTCATTGTTCAACCTAAAGTTTTATTTCTAGATGAACCTACAACTGGTTTAGATCCACGTGGTCGCCAAGAGATGTGGGGAGTAATTCAAGAGTTAGTTAAAGGTGGCGTCACACTTTTGCTTACTACACAATATTTAGAAGAGGCCGATCAATTAGCCGATGAGATTGCTGTGATTGATCGAGGCAAAGTGATTGCCCGTGGAACTTCTGACGCTTTGAAAAAGCAAGTTGGCGGCGAACGTTTAGAGATAACCGTTGAAAATTCCGACATTGCTAAAACTCAAGAGATTATTGCTCGAATCAGTGGAACGGCCACTCACACCGATGTTCGAACTATTTCAGCGCCGGTTTCAACGGGCTCGCTGGCTTTAATGGATGCTTTACGGGCACTTGATGAAGCCACAATTCACCCATTAGATATCGCATTAAAGCGCCCATCACTTGATGACGTTTTCTTATCTTTAACCGGACATGTTGCCGAAGAAACCGTAGAAGAGCCCGCTAAGAAAAAGAGAGGCGGCAAGAAATGAAACACACCATCAGTGATTCCATAACTATTACAAAGCGCCAGTTATTGCAGCTTGCTCGAATCCCTGAAGTCCTTGTCTTTTCAACTATTCAGCCCGTGATGTTCGTTCTGCTCTTTCGCTTTGTTTTCGGTGGCTCCATTGCTTCGGGTCAACCTGGCGGATATGTGCAGTTACTAATGCCAGGAATCTTCGTGCAAACCGTCGCTTTCACTTTAGCTTCAACGGCAATTGGCCTGGCTGAAGATATGAAAAAGGGTTTGATTGATCGCTTTAGGTCCCTGCCAATTTCACGCGGGGCAGTAGTAATCGGTCGCACTTTCGGAGATGCGCTACTCAATATTTTAGTTCTCACCGTTATGGCACTTGCTGGTTATGCAGTGGGGTGGCGACCAACATCGGGTGGTCTCAAGATTTTCTCGGCATTTTTATTCTTATTTATGTTCGGATATGCACTTTCTTGGATCGGAATATTTGTAGGTCTTTCAGTTAAAGAAGCCCGCACGGTTCAAAGCGTTGGTTTCTTAGTCACATTTCCGCTGACTTTCTTATCTAATGCCTTTGCCCCAACAACTGGAATGCCACGCATCCTGCAGTACTTTGCCGAATGGAATCCAGTCTCAACAATGGTTGCTGCTTGCCGCCAACTATTTGGTTTAAAGAATCAATTTGGAGCTACCGCAAATTCATGGCCTAGCCAGCATCCACTGCAGACCTCATTGATGTACATGGTCTTGTTAATGGTTGTATTTATTCCATTGAGTATTCGAAAGTATAAAAATACTTCTAACTAATTTCTAGAAAATATTACTTAGGCGTAAAACTCCGCAGCTTTAATTACTACTGTAATTTCACGGCCATTCGGCGCGGTGTATGTAACTGTGGCACCGATTTCGGCGCCCATTACTGCTGCCCCAAGCGGAGACTTCTCGCTGTAGACATCTAAGTCGCCAGATGAGATTTCGCGTGAGCCCAGCAAGAATTTCATTTCATCGCCAGCAATTTCTGCTGTGACAACCATTCCTGCGCCAACTTTTCCATCAGCACTTGCTGGTGGGGTTCCAATGTGGGCATTTTCAAGCATCTGCTTTAACTGGCGAATTCGGGCTTCCATCTTTCCTTGCTCATCGCGTGCTGCGTGGTAGCCGCCATTTTCTTTTAAGTCACCTTCGGCACGTGCAGCTTCAATCTTTGCCGTTACTTCTTTACGGCCAGGACCTTCAAGATTTACTAATTCGGCGCGCAAACGATCGGCAGCTTCCTGCGTCAACCATGTCTGTGTGCTCATAAGGCGTAAAGGTACTAGGTGGCTATAGATAGGTACAAGTTATTTAACGCGGCAAGCAATCACATCAGCGTTAACGGCTTGGCTACGCGTAGGAATAGTTGTGATTTTCTCTATTGAAGCCAGGCCAGCGGCAATATCATCATCAATTTGTCCAACAATATTTTTGTCATAGTCACGCGCGATTAATGTACAAATAAGTACCTGCGCACCATCTTTACGTACTACGGAATACCGCAAGGATATTTCGCGATCAGAAGTCGATGTGTATGAAATCAGTGATGTGCGAATATTTGGATTTGAGTGATGCAAACCAGCCCACGCCAACCACGTAATTCCGATGAGCGCGAAGAATATCGCCGGGCCAACCCAACCCTTTTTAGGGCGCACACCATATCTATCCTCGTAAGAGAACTCGGCTTCCGATTGCATCCTATGATTATGCCATGCACAAAACTTTCTATAGGCAAGCCAACGTAGAAGTAGGCACCGCGGGTTCGCTCACCATTGCGATTTTGATTATCGCGGTAGTTTTCCTGCTGCGTAGTTTTTATAAGCGCTATATGGGCATAGATCGAAGCGATGACCGCACCGAGCAGTAAGAAAGTTGCAACCACACTCATTCAGGCGCTCTCTGTTGTATTGATTGCGGCAATATTTTTTTCTTTAGGAATGTGGCAGTTAGATCGCGCTCGAGCAATGAAACAATCTTTAACAACGGCAGTGCAAGTAAATCCAGTTCTAACCCCACTTGAATCAGTTGCAGCAGCCCGCGAATCACTTCCGGCCACAGCGATGAATCGATTAGTACAAGTATCAGGACACTATGTTGCCGATTTCAAAGCACCTCACCAAGCTGACGGAAATAACAAGGTCAGCGATTGGGAAGTCGGACTATTGCAGGTAGGAACACATGAAGGAATTTTGGTGGTCCGCGGTTTATGGTCAGAGCGTTTACTAAATCCAGATATTTCTCAAGCGATGGTGATTGATATCCAAGGTCAATTGGTGCCCCATCAAACGCAGGATCATGCCGAAAATGTTGACGGTGTAATTTCACGACTTGATAGTTCGCTCATCGTTAGTAAAACCGACCTAGATTTATTTGATGGCTATATTGTGGCAACGGCTGAATCGCATCGAGGTGTTGAACTTGTCAGAAACCGGCCTACACCAGAAAAACTCACCTCTCGAATTCCCGGCTTTTATTGGCAACACCTGTCCTATGTTGTGATTTGGTGGCTTATGGCGGGTGTGGTGCTTTACCTTCCCTTCTATCGACGTAGAGTTGCCCCATGAATGGAACTATTAAGCGTTATCGATTTATGGCGGTTTTTTCCGGGATCATGTCATTGCTGCTCTGGTTTGTGGAACTTCCGGTAAAACACTTATTGCACAACGATTCCTTAGCCTCGAATTTAACGTGGATTCCCATAGTGCATGGCTACACATATCCGCTGTATGTATTGGCGGCAATTAACTTTGGTTTAAAAGCCCGCGTGCCCCTAAAAAACCTCGTGTTTTATATTTTGGCTGGAACACTGCCAATCGCCTCATTGATTGCTGAGCGCAGAGTTGCCCGCCGTTATTCGTAAATTTATTAAGTCACTGCTGTACCCGCTCTATGAACGGCGATTAGTCCGTGGACTTGATTTTTCTAAAACCCCACACCATGTCGGCGTCATTCTGGATGGAAATCGGCGTTGGGCTAAAGCCAATCCTAAAACTGGTGACCCCAATGGACACAAAGCTGGCGCACAAAAAATTATTGAGTTCCTGGGCTGGTGTGAAGATGCCGATGTTCGCGTTGTAACCCTGTGGCTGCTTTCAACCGATAATTTCAAACGGAGTTCGGATGAGATTGAAGAGTTGCTGCGAATAATTGGTGGCACCGTTGATGACTTGGCAGCAACTGGACGTTGGAATATCAAAGCCGTAGGCGCTTTAGATTTATTGCCACCGTGGTTATCCCAAAAGCTAGGTGAATTAAAACCTTTGCATCCGGGAAAGTTAGAGGTCAACGTTGCAGTCAGTTACGGGGGCCGCCGTGAAATTGTGGATGCCGTGAAATCCTATTTAAGTGATGAAGAAAAAGCTGGCCACTCCCTTGAGCAGGCCAAAGCAAAACTGACAACCGATGAGATTTCTAAATTTTTATACACTGCGGGTCAACCCGATCCCGAACTTCTGATTCGCACATCTGGGGAACAACGCCTTGGGGGATTCTTGCTCTGGCAAAGTGCGCTCTCAGAGTTTTATTTCTGTGAGGCGTATTGGCCAGATTTTCGTCGCGTAGATTTCTTACGTGCTTTGCGCGCATATTCTTTGCGAAAGCGCCGTTTCGGCAGTTGAGATTTTTCTAAAAAAATACGCCAAGATTTAACATTCTTCCAGCGCGTGTCGCCGCACAGTTAGCCGTGACTAGTTCTACCTTTTTCATATCCGAAGCAGCATCCACCTAAAACAACTAAAAATGAGGAGTCCAGCCATTGGCTTCTAAGAGTCAAAACGGTAGAAAGACCTTTGTTTTAGATACCAGCGTTTTATTGGCGGATCCTGGCGCGCTGCATAGATTTGCCGAACATGAAGTCATTATTCCTATTGCCGTTATTGGCGAATTAGAGAGCAAACGCGACCATCCCGAACTTGGTTATTTTGCCCGTGCCGCGCTTCGTGCCCTTGATGATTTACGAATTACTCATGGCCGGTTAGATCGGCCACTGACTGTTACCCCCGATGGTGGAACCCTTTCTGTAGAACTCAATCACACCGATCTTTCAACGCTGCCTCCGGGCTTCTTGCGCGATGGCACCAATGATTCTCGAATCCTGGCCATTGCCAAGAACTTAATGTCAGATGGCAAAAACGTTGTCCTGGTTACAAAAGATTTGCCCCTGCGCGTCAAGGCATCCTCGGTAGGTGTTGAAGCCCAGGAGTATTTGGCTGAACTAGTTTCTAACAGTGGGTGGACTGGCATCGTTGAATTAACGGTCGGCTCAAACACCATCGATGATTTGTATTCATCAGATCGCGCCGACCATGAAGCTGCCCATGAACTCCCAATTCATACCGGGATCGTTTTGCACTCTGATCGAGGCAGCGCATTGGCACGCGTTACTGCCGATAAGCAGTTGCAATTAATCCGCGGCGATCGTTCAGCTTTTGGTTTACATGGCCGCAGCGCCGAGCAACGCATCGCCCTTGATTTATTAATGGATGAAAATATCGGAATTGTTTCAATGGGCGGCCGGGCCGGAACTGGAAAGTCTGCCCTTGCCCTATGTGCCGGACTAGAAGCGGTGATGGAAAAACGTCTGCACAAAAAAGTTGTCATCTTCCGCCCGCTCTATCCAGTTGGCGGCCAAGAGCTGGGATATCTACCCGGCAGTGAGGGCGAAAAGATGTCGCCCTGGGCCCAAGCCGTCTTTGACACATTAGGTGCCTTGGTCAGCCAACAAGTGATCGATGAAATTATGGATCGCGGACTCATTGAAGTCTTGCCGCTGACCCATATCCGTGGTCGCTCCCTTCATGATTCCTTTGTCATCGTCGATGAGGCGCAGTCTTTGGAGCGTGGCGTTCTGTTGACCGTGCTTTCTAGAATCGGGCAAGCCTCCCGAGTTGTTTTAACTCACGATGTTGCCCAACGCGACAACTTGCGGGTCGGCCGACATGATGGCGTCGTCGCCGTGGTTGAAACTTTGAAGGGCCATCCCCTCTTTGCCCACGTCACCTTGACTCGCAGCGAGCGCTCGCCAATCGCAGCCCTTGTAACCGAGATGCTAGAAGGGCCAATAGCAGGCTAAATAAAAAGTCACAGTCACATTTGGTACAAATCGGACATTTGCCTTAGTGACCTGCGGTTTTACCTCTTCTACTGCTTCACTTTTCCTGTGAATTCGCGACTCAAGCGGGATTTGATTTGCCGATGTCAGTGCCACACGACACTCTAAAGCCATTCCCCGTTAGCTAATGAGCCTCAGATCGAGGCGGATGGCTCACGGATAAGGGGTAAGGGTTAGTGGAAAGGAGTAGGCCGATGGCGATCAAGGGCAAAACAATTGCAACCTGGTTCGTGGTTTCATCCATCCTGCTTTTAACAACTGCCCTACCTAATGCTTTCGGTGTGGAGTTTGCCATGACATCGCATATCGATCTGGAAGGTGATGCCGCAGCGATTGCCGCAGCAGCTAACCCAATCGATAGCGCGGCAGCTTTGTATGGTTCCACAGATTTAGCGGCGACCTCGGTCGGTGCAATGTTCTCAGCCGATGTGGCTTTAGTTTCATCCATCAGCCGCCAAGTAGAAATGGCCCGTACCCCGCTGGGTGCCCGCGCAGTTGCTAAGTCAATTTTGGCCGAAGAGTATGGATTGGGTCAGTCCCAGTTCACCTGCTTGAACACGCTATGGACAAATGAAAGCCATTGGAATTACAAGGCACATAACTATCGCTCAGGGGCCCATGGAATTGCTCAAGCTCTTCCAGCTACCAAGATGGAAGTTATCGCAACCGATTGGCGCACTAATCCAGTGACGCAGATTCGATGGGGAATTCGCTACATCACCATGCGATATGACACCCCATGTAAAGCTTTAACGGCTTGGCGATATCACCACTATTATTAAAATTGCGCTTACATATAAAGCAGTACTAATTCTGGGCAGTTAAGGTTTTTTGCCAATAGTCAGTGGCGTTGCAGTACTGGCAAAGAAATCATTGCCTTTATCATCTACAACAATAAATGCCGGAAAATCAACAACATCAATTTTCCACACTGCTTCCATGCCTAACTCTTCAAAATCTAAAACCTCAACTTTTTTGATGCAATCTTGGGCAAGTCTGGCCGCAGGTCCGCCGATTGAGCCTAAGTAAAAACCACCATGAGTTTTGCAGGCATCAGTGACCGCTTGTGAGCGATTACCTTTTGCCAACATGACCATGGATCCGCCTTGAGATTGAAAATACTCAACATAGGAATCCATGCGTCCTGCAGTTGTTGGTCCAAAAGATCCCGATGCATAACCAACGGGGGTTTTGGCTGGGCCGGCGTAATACACGGCGTACTTTTTTAAGTACTCGGGCATTGGGGCACCTGCATCCATCGCGGCTTTAATTTTTGCATGGGCTAAATCGCGCGCTACAACTAATGTGCCAGTCAATGACAACCGTGTTTTTACTGGATAGTGCGAAAGCTGGGCAAGGATTGCATCCATTGATTGGTTCAAATCCACAGCAACGACATCATCATTGAGATGTTCATCAGTGGTCTCGGGCAAGAAATGGGCTGGATCGCGCTCTAATTCCTCAAGAAAAATGCCCTCTTTAGTGATCTTGGCTTTGGCTTGGCGATCGGCTGAGCACGAGACTGCAATTGCAATGGGCAGTGAGGCACCATGACGGGGGAGTCGAACAACTCGAACATCGTGGCAGAAATATTTACCACCAAATTGTGCGCCGATACCCAATGTTCTAGTGAGTTCCAAGACCTGCTTTTCTAATTCAAGATCGCGGAAACCATGTCCAGTTGCGGCATCTCCGCTAGTTGGCAGTGAATCTAAATATTTAGTACTAGCTAATTTGGCAGTCTTAACGGTGTGCTCAGCACTCGTTCCACCAATGACGATGGCCAAGTGATATGGCGGACATGCAGCGGTGCCGATAGAGCGAAGCTTTTCATCTAACCAAGCCATAAAGGAGGTTGGATTAAGTACGGCCTTGGTTTCTTGATACAGGAAAGATTTATTAGCGCTACCGCCACCTTTAGCGATGAATAAGAAGTTGTATTCATCAGCGTGGTCGCTGTCGGCATAGATTTCAATTTGGGCAGGAAGGTTATTGCCGGTGTTCTTTTCTTCCCAGGTTGTAACTGGAGCAAGTTGGGAATAACGCAGATTCAACTTCGTGTAGGCATCATAAATACCTTGCGAGATTGCTACTTCATCTTTAGATGTTGTTAAAACAAATTGGCCTTTCTTGGCCATCACTAAAGCCGTACCCGTGTCCTGGCACATAGGCAGAATTCCACCGGCAGAGATATTGGCATTTTTTAATAAATCGATGGCAACAAAGCGATCATTAGGGGACGCCTCAGGATCTGAAATGATGTTTGCTAATTGCTGCAAATGATCAGGGCGCAAATAATGCGAAATATCGTGGATAGCTTCGGCAGTTAGTTTTTCCAGAGCTTCTGGAGCAATGTGTAAAAACTCTTTATCGCCAAGCTGCACAACGCTGACACCTTCTTTACTGATAAGACGGTACTTAGTCTCATCTTTCCCAAGGGGAAGAAGTTCAGAGTATGAAAAATTCGGCGACATCAGAATTTACTTTGCGCCCGGCTTAGCTGAATCTAGTTTTTTCTTAGCGCCATCTAGCCATTCCTGACAGATCTTGGCTAGCTCTTCACCGCGCTCCCAGAGTTTGAGTGATTCTTCAAGCGTTGCGCTGCCATCTTCCAGGGATTCAACTACCTCGGCTAACTCATCGCGGGCAGCTTCGTAGGAAATCTTCTTTTCACTCATGGGCTAAATCTACTCCTTCACTTTATTTGGCGTCATGTTTTGGTGACACTGTGGCATTAGTCTCGCCTTTTGCAAGGCGCAAGCGCAGTACATCACCGTTTTTTAACTTCGATGCATCGCGAGCGATATCACCATTAGCTAACTGCACTACTGAATAACCACGATCTAACGTAGCTTGCGGGGATAGAGCTCGGACTCGGGCCTTGATCTGCACTAACTCTTCTTTAGCCAGTTTTACATGCGCGGCAAAAGAGCGATGCGCGCGATCCTTTAACGCCACAATAATTTCACTCCTTGAAGTGATGATGACATGCGGATCTTTCATCACCGGGCGGTCTTTCAAATTTTTGATTCGAGTGGCCTCTAGATCAAGTCGGCCCAACAAAGTACGTCGAGCGCGATCTTGTAGCTTTGAAATCATTTCAATTTCTTCGGCAATATCAGGTACAACTCGTTTAGCGGCATCGGTAGGTGTTGATGCGCGAAAATCTGCCACTAAATCTAAAAGCGGGGAATCTTTTTCGTGGCCAATTGCACTGACGATGGGCGTCTTACAGGATGCAGCCAGACGTACGAGAGATTCATCGCTGAATGGAAGTAAGTCTTCAAAGGATCCACCACCTCGAGTGATGATGATGACTTCGACATCTTCCAGAGCTTCTAATTCACGCAAAGCATCAGAGACTTCTGAAACTGCCGCAGCACCTTGCACAGTCACTTCACGGATTTCAAATTCGACCGATGGCCAACGTCGTTTGGCATTTTCTACAACATCTTTTTCGGCATCGGTATTTCGTCCGCAAATCAAACCAATCTTTTTTGGCAGTAGCGGCAAACTAACTTTACGATCGGAATCAAAGAGACCTTCAGATGCAAGCAGAGTTTTTAGCGCTTCAAGGCGGGCAAGTAATTCACCCACTCCTACTTGGCGAATTTCGCGGGCCGATAAAGTCAGTGAACCATTTTTTGTGTACCACGATGGCTTTGCATACATCACAACTCGAGCATTTGCAGGAAGCGGTTGAATCGCTGCAATGACAGATTTATGACACATGACCGATAACGACATATCAACGCTGGGATCGCGCAAGCGAATAAATGCCATCATGCCGCTGCGTTCATTGAGTTCTGAGATTTCACCTTCGACCCAAATTGGCCCCAAGCGATCTACATATTCTTTGATAGCTTCAGTGACCACGCGAACTGGTGCGGGGGATTCACTTGAAGTTTCGAACATGGGGCGAGCCTAATAGACTGGGCACATGACTAAGAGAGTTCTACTGGCTGCGCCTCGCGGATATTGCGCCGGGGTTGACCGCGCAGTTGTGACGGTAGAAAAAGCTTTAGCGCTCTACGGTGCTCCGGTCTATGTGCGCAAGCAGATCGTTCACAATGTCCATGTTGTCGCGAGTTTAGAAGCTAAAGGCGCAATCTTTGTCAACGAAACCGATGAAGTTCCAGAAGGTAAAACCGTCGTGTTCTCAGCGCACGGCGTTGCACCTTTAGTGCACGAGCAGGCTGCAGCTAGAGGATTAAAAACAATTGATGCCACATGTCCGCTAGTTACAAAAGTTCACAACGAAGCAAAACGTTTTGCGGCAGAAGATGCCGAAATTCTTTTAGTTGGACATCATGGTCATGAAGAAGTCGAAGGTACGGCTGGCGAAGCCGTTGGCCAAGTAAAGATTGTCGATGGTCTTGAAGGCGCGCGTACCGTGCAACCAACTCCGGGCAAGAAACTTGTGTGGTTATCGCAGACCACTTTGAGTGTGGATGAAACGCTGCAGGCCGTAGCGATTTTGAAAGAGCGATTTCCAGATATTCAAGATCCCCCAAGTGATGATATTTGTTATGCGACGCAAAACCGCCAAGAAGCTATCAAAGCAATTGCACCTCAAGCAGACCTTGTGATTGTGGTTGGTTCACAGAACTCTTCTAACTCAGTGCGCTTAGCTGAAGTTGCTTTGGAGTACGGCGCTAAAGTTTCACATTTGATTGATTATGCCGAAGAGATTCAAGATCATTGGTTTGCCGGAGTGGAAACAATAGGTTTAACAAGTGGTGCATCAGTTCCCGAAATTTTAGTAAAAGATGTCTTAGCGACTCTGGCCGAGCACGGTTACCGAGATGTTGAAGTAATTACTGCAATGGAGGAATCCTTGCTGTTTTCTTTGCCGCCTGAACTGCGCAAAGATTTAAAAGCTGCCGGAATTTAACCTCTCGAAGCTTTGGAAGGCTTATTTTTAGCTTTAGCATTGAGGTAAACAAACCAGCCATACGCTGCACCGATAATCAAAAATGGCGCCACGCTAGCTAAAGCGGCAATGAAATCAATTCCAACGCGTGATGGTCTGAAACCATCGAAGATCATGATCCAAAAAATCGCGTTAGCGGCAAATGCCAGTGGCGGTGTTACGACTGATACATATGTTGTACCGGGGCGGCCAAAGCGGATTGCACCATAAAAAGCTAGAAGAATAACTATGCCGGTAATAATTCCAACACCACTTCGTAGCCAGAGTTCAATGAAAGTAAAGAAACCAATCAATAAAGTTTGCAGAACAACAATGCCCTCTTTTTTAAGTCCAGGCCCCTGAATCTGTAGCTTTGTCATGGTGCTCATTTACTTATCTCCATCTGTGATTTCTTCGGCATCAATAAAATCATCATCGCCTTGCTCATCACTTTTGAGTTCACGAACTGAGGCTGGTGCCTCGGGATACTCAATTGCTAGTTTATCTTTATCACCAGTCACACCCAAGTTATGAATGCGCCGTGCTGGGCTCAAAACCGTTTTCTCGGCGGTCGGAACTAAATCCTCATACGCCTTTGAGGTAGTTGTAATCGCCTTACCAACTGCCACGATTTTGGTGTGCAGCAAAGTGATGTTCTTTAAAAATGTACTGGCCACCTTTTGAATCTCATCGGCATTTTCAGCTAACTTATTGCGCGTAAAGATGTAACCAATCGTGCGCAATAGCGCCATCATTGATGTTGGTGTTGCAACGGTTACACCGACTTTGAAAGCTTTTTCTAGGAAAGTTGGATCTAAACGCAATGCCTCAGATAACAAAGTCTCGAATGGAACAAAGAGAACGACAAAATCTGGCGAACCCTGTGATTTGTGATAGCCGCGCTTTGCGAGAGCATCGACATGCTTGAGTAAATCTTTAGTGTGCGCCTGCAATAACTCATCGCGTTCTGCCGAATGAGCTGGATCAAAAGCTTCGAGGAAGCGATCAAAAGGAAACTTAGAGTCAATAAAGATATGACTGCCACCGGGCATTTTCACGGTGATATCTGGAATGCCAGCAGAATCTGAATCAGTCGTTGATTTCTGACGGAAATATTCATGATCTTCGCGCAAGCCGGCGCCTTGTAGCAAAAGCTCTAACTGCGCTTCGCCAAACTTTCCACGGGTCTGAGAGTTTGACAGTGCGCCAGCTATCTTTTTAGTTTCATCAAAGATTGATTCAGAGGCACGGCGCATTTCAAGAATAGTTGTGTTGAGCTTTGCTTCAGCTTCAGTACGAATGCGATTAGCTTCATTAGCTTGTGTTGAAAGTTTTTCAACTGATTCCTTCATTGCGACAAGTTCGGCATTTAACTTAACGGCAGATTCAGTTTTACCGCGCTCGGCTTCTAACTGCGATTTGTAATCATCAAGTAATGCGCGATCAGCAACAGAGGATGCGGATTTAAGTCGTGCAATCAGATATCCAATTGCGCCACCGGCCATCAGGCCTATGAGAAGGATTACTAGGTAAGCGGGCATGGGCCTATCGTGGCAGTTTGCACTGACAATTCCGCGTAGGCTCTACCTCCTATGAGCCTGTCTATCGGAATCGTTGGTCTGCCAAATGTGGGTAAGTCCACCCTTTTTAACGCATTGACCAAGAACAACGTCCTTGCCGCTAACTATCCCTTTGCCACTATCGAACCTAACGTTGGCGTTGTTGGCGTACCCGATGATCGCTTAGCTAAATTGGCCACGATTTATGGTTCACAAAAGCTGCTTCCTGCCGCACTCTCTTTCGTAGATATCGCTGGAATTGTTAAAGGTGCATCCGAAGGCGCCGGTCTTGGAAATAAGTTTTTGGCCAATATCCGCGAGACCGATGCGATCTGCCAAGTTATTCGCGTATTTAACGATGGCGATGTCGTACATGTTGATGGCCGCATTGATCCAGCCAGTGATATCGAAACCATTAACACTGAACTAGCGCTCGCAGATTTACAAACAATTGAAAAAGCGCTGCCGCGACTTGAAAAAGAAGTACGCATTGCTAAAGAGAAGGCCCCAGTTCTTGAAGCGGCTAAAGCTGCCAATGAATGGTTGCAATCAGGTCGTCCACTTTCGCAGAGTTCTATTAACCGGGAAGATTTAGCTGAGCTACATTTATTAACGGCTAAACCATTCCTTTATGTTTTCAACGTAGATGCGGCTGAACTTAACGATGGTGATCTACGTAAGAAGTTGCAGGAACTAGTTGCACCAGCTGAAGCGATTTTCTTAGATGCCAAGACTGAAGCTGAATTAGCTGAACTCAGCGATGAAGATGCTTTAGAACTTTTGCAATCAATTGGTCTGGAAGAACCTGGCCTTGCAACCCTTGCGCACGTTGGTTTTAGAACCTTAGGTCTGCAAACGTATTTAACTGCCGGACCAAAAGAAGTTCGTGCATGGACAATTCATAAAGGTGATACTGCGCCAATGGCTGCCGGCGTAATTCACACAGATTTTCAAAAAGGTTTCATTAAAGCTGAAATCGTTTCATTTCATGACTTAATGGAAGCTGGCACCGTTGCTGAAGCGCGCGCTAAAGGAAAAGTGCGCATGGAAGGCAAAGATTACGTAATGGCTGATGGAGATGTTGTTGAATTTAGGTTCAACGTTTAATTCTTTAAGCCCCGGTGTAATACTTTCCGATTTCGCCTAAAGCTTTATCCAACATTTCAAGACCCAACTTGGCATCTTCAACTGAAATATTGCATGGTGGGCACAAATGAATACGGTTGAAGTTATTAAATGGCATTAATCCATTTTTCTTGCACGCAGCAACTAATTCATTCATTGCCGGACTTGAAGCGCCGTATGGCGCTAGTGGTTCGTGAGTTGCGCGATCAGAAACCATGTCAACGCCCCAGAAAACTCCGGCGCCACGGATATCGCCAATCACTTTGTGCTTCTTAGCTAACTCAATAAGTCCTGGGCCCAAGATGGTTTCACCAATCATTGTGGCGTTTTCCAGCATCTTTTCTTCTTTCATAACGTCGATAGTTGCAACCGCAGTTGCACAAGCCAATGGGTGACCCATGTAAGTAAGACCGCCAGCAAATACTTTTTCATCAAAAGTCTTTGAGACGGGCTCGCTAATGACAACACCACCGAGTTGGATGTAACCAGAAGTAACACCCTTAGCGAAAGTAATGAGATCTGGAACAACTGCGCTGTGTTGGTAAGCAAACCATTTACCGGTGCGACCAAAACCTGACATCACTTCATCAGCAATCCACATGATTTTGTACTTATCGCACAAAGCACGGATACCTTCTAAATAACCTTTAGGCGGCATTAATACGCCGGCAGTTCCGGGTACGGATTCAATCAAGATGGCCGCAATAGTGTTTGGACCTTCAAAAATAATTGTTTGCTCAAGATGCTCTAATGCACGCTTGCACTCTTCTTCTTCACTCTGTGCCCAAAAAGCGGTGCGATACAAATAAGGTCCCCAGAAATGCACATGTCCAAAAGCAAACTCGTTAGGGAATCTGCGTGGATCACCCGTCGCATTTATCGCAGCGCCGGTATTACCGTGATAGGAACGGTAGGTAGAAAGAACTTTGTGCTTGTGTGTATGCATACGCGCCATACGAATCGCATTTTCAATCGCGTCAGCACCGGCATTAGTGAAGAAAACTTTAGCAAAATTGGCACCAGCTAGTTCAACAATGCGTTGTGCAGCTTCGTTACGTGCATCGTTTGCATGCTGTGGAGCAATCGTTGTTAAGACTTCAGCTTGCGCCTGAATAGCTTTAATAACTTTTGGATGTTGATGGCCGATATTTGTAAAAACAAGTTGTGAAGAAAAATCTAAATAAACTTTACCTTCATGGTCCCAAAAGCGTGAGCCGGAACCACTAGCAACAGGCATAGGTGAAATTGCACCTTGGGCAGACCATGAGTGAAATACATATTTATGGTCGGCAGCACTAACGGCGGCTTGCTTTGCAGGGTCATTAATTGGTGCAGTCATGAAAGTTAGCCTTTTAACTAGTAGGTAGCGCCATCTTAATGCCTCAAGTAGATTGCACCTATGACTCAGATTACGCATTGGATCAACGGCGCCCTCGATACTCACACACCAGATCGCAGGGGAGATATCTATAACCCGGCCACTGGAAAAGTAACGGGCACTGTGGCATTTGGTAATGCCTCAACCGTTGATACTGCGGTAAATGCTGCAACTCTCGCTTTTGCCGAATGGCGCCATAGTTCACTTACTAAGCGCACGCAGGTTCTTTTTGCTTTTCGTGAATTAGTCCAACAAAACAAAGAAAAGATTGCCGCCCTTATTACGGCAGAACATGGCAAAGTGTTAAGTGATGCTGCCGGTGAAGTAACACGTGGTCTTGAAGTTGTGGAGTTTGCGTGCGGGATTCCCCATCTATTAAAAGGTGGATTTTCTGAAGAAGTTTCAACGGGAGTCGATGTTTATTCCATTCGCCAAGCACTGGGCCCAGTTGCAATCATTTCGCCTTTTAACTTTCCAGCGATGGTGCCGATGTGGTTTTTCCCAGTAGCAATTGCTTGCGGAAACACTGTTGTTGTAAAGCCATCAGAGAAAGATCCATCGGCAGCAATGTTTATGGCCAAGTTGTGGAAAGAAGCGGGATTGCCGGATGGCGTATTCAATGTTGTGCATGGTGATAAAGAAGTTGTAGATGCACTGTTAGTTCATCCAGGAATTAAATCAATTTCATTTGTGGGATCAACTCCCATTGCACGTTATGTGTATGAAACTGGAACTAAAGCCGGCAAGCGCGTTCAAGCTTTAGGTGGGGCTAAGAACCACATGATCGTTCTTCCTGACTCAGATCTAGAACTAGCCGCGGACGCCGCAATTAACGCGGGCTTTGGTTCTGCAGGAGAGCGATGCATGGCAATCTCTGCAATTGTTGCTGTTGAACCAATTGGTAACGCACTTGTTGCACGCATTAAATCTCGTATGGCCAACATTGTTACGGGCGATGGCACAAAGGGCAGCGACATGGGCCCACTTGTCACAGCAGTTCACCGAGACAAAGTTGCTTCATATATTGAGGCGGGCAGTAAAGAAGGTGCCACTGTTGTTGTTGATGGACGCGATCTAAAAGTTGATGGCGATGGTTTCTTCCTTGGGCCAACTTTGCTCGATAACGTGACTCCAAAGATGTCGGTCTATACCGATGAAATCTTTGGCCCAGTTCTAAGCATTATTCGCGTTAACACCTATGACGAAGCTTTGAATTTAGTTAACTCACATCAATATGGAAATGGAACTGCAATCTTCACAAATGATGGCGGTGCAGCCCGACGTTTCCAGAATGAAGTTGAAGTTGGAATGGTGGGAATCAACGTTCCGATTCCTGTGCCAATGGCGTATTACTCATTTGGCGGATGGAAGAATTCATTATTTGGTGATTCACATGCACATGGCACCGAAGGTGTTCATTTCTTTACTCGCGGCAAAGTTGTTACAAGCCGCTGGTTAGATCCAAGCCATGGTGGAATTAACTTAGGTTTTCCTCAAAACGATTAATAAAGCCTAAAACTCGTTGTTTTCTCGAAGCGGCATCAATACTATGACTTGATGAAGCGGAGAGTAGCTTGGGTTGTTGCCATATTTATGGCTCTGGCAACTACTCCAGGTATCGTCCACGCAAATGCTTCGACATCTGTAATTGACCAAATTAATTATCCATTTGTTGCTGCTTTGGCGCGAGCTTCGATTTTGGCCGATCAGCCTGTAGCGCCCACCACTCAAAAAATTACTTTTCAATTTGAAAGCGGAGTGCCTCTCGAAAATCAAAATATGATCAAAGATGGTGCAGATAATTTAATAAGTCACTTTGGAAATATATTGAATTATTCCGGCACCGCTATAGGAATAATTGCTTACAAAACCGTGCCAGGTGGCTTAGCTCTTGCTAAAGCTTTCGATCCAGCAGATTCTTATTTTCAAGGGGAC
>CAIXDY010000176.1 GCA_903918325.1 uncultured Actinomycetes bacterium | reverse complement strand
GTTAAGTTAGATGCAATAACAATGAACCAGGCCATTGATCCAACAATCTTGATTGCGGCAACTAATTGAATTGTTGAAGTTAGTTGCGTTAATGACCAAGACTTAAACGTTGAAGCGATGAACCACGTTGTGATGAAGTGGTGGTTCCAACGAATTTCATCGGAAAGCGCACCTTCAAGACCGCGCAAAGCAATAACGCAGAAAACAATGAGAACGATTGTGAACTCGACGTAGTACGCCTTCCACATTCCACTGCCATAAAAACGTGAACGCTTGTTGCGCAAACGAGTTACTTGGCGAATTCCAATTAATGTAACAATTCCGATTCCAGTGGCCCAAGCAATCAGCTCAGTGATGTATTCATAAATCCAGTAGTGACCAATGATTGGCAAAACAAAACGTGGATTTAATAACTGACCGTAAGCTGTGACAAGAGTTCCAAATAAAACAACGAAGCCGACCATGACAAACCAGTGGGCAAAACCAACAACAGTGAAATTAAACATCTTGGTGTGGCCAAAGATTTCACGTGCGGCCATGCGCAGACGTTGACCCTTGTTATCGCCGCGAGTGGGATCAGCTGCACCTTTTTTATAGATACCTATGAGCTGCCGGGCGCGCACAGTAATCAGGACTAAGGCAACGATGGTGATGCCATAGGAGATGGCGGCAAGGGTCAGGTTCATGGGGAAAGGTTAACTGCAGGCCCCGGGAATAAGTGGAGTGGGTCAGCCGTTCTCTAGGTAGCAAACCTGAGTCGCAACGACTCAACCTTTCAGGTAGAATCGGCTCAGGTTTCAAGCAGTCCTCGACCCTATCTCAGGCTCGAGCGTAGATATAAGGAGCACTACACATGGCTAGAGCAGTTGGAATCGACCTAGGTACAACAAATAGTTGCGTATCGGTCTTGGAAGGTGGAGAACCCACCGTTATCGCCAACGCTGAAGGCGCCCGCACGACCCCGTCGATCGTCGCTTTCGCAAAAAATGGCGAAGTTCTTGTTGGTGAAGTGGCTAAGCGCCAATCAGTTACCAACGTGGATCGCACGATCCGTTCGGTTAAGCGTCACATGGGAACTAGCTGGACCGTTGATATCGATGGCAAGCAGTACACACCACAAGAAATTTCAGCACGTGTTTTACAAAAATTAAAGCGCGATGCAGAGTCTTATTTGGGCGAAACAGTAACGGATGCAGTTATTACCGTTCCCGCATATTTTAACGATGCACAACGTCAAGCAACGAAAGAAGCTGGCGAAATTGCTGGCCTTAATGTTTTGCGAATTATCAACGAACCAACTGCAGCAGCGCTCGCATATGGTCTTGATAAAGCTGATCAAGAACAAACAATTCTCGTTTTCGACTTAGGTGGCGGAACTTTCGACGTTTCACTTCTAGAAATCGGTGACGGAGTTGTAGAAGTTAAAGCAACTAATGGTGACAACCACCTTGGTGGCGATGACTGGGATCAAGCTCTAGTTGATCACTTAGTGACAACTTTTGGTTCACAAAATGGAATTGATTTAACTAAAGATAAGATGGCGATGCAACGTATTCGTGAAGCTGCTGAAAAAGCAAAGATCGAACTCTCTTCATCACAATCTGCATCAATTAACTTGCCTTACATCACGGTAGATGCTGAAAAGAATCCACTGTTTCTTGACGAAACAATTACTCGCGCACAGTTCCAGCAATTAACTGCGGCACTGCTCGAGCGTTGCAAGAAACCTTTCCAAGCCGTTCTTAAAGATGCCGGAATTCCAATTAACAAGATTCAATCTGTTGTGCTTGTTGGCGGTTCAACTCGTATGCCAGCAGTGGTTGATCTAGTGAAGGAATTAACTGGCGGAAAAGAGCCAAATAAGGGCGTAAATCCTGATGAAGTTGTGGCCGTTGGCGCATCACTTCAAGCCGGTGTTCTTAAGGGTGAAGTGAAAGACGTTCTACTTCTTGATGTAACTCCACTATCTCTTGGTATCGAAACTAAGGGTGGCGTTATGACTAAGTTGATCGAGCGCAACACAACGATTCCTACAAAGCGCAGCGAAGTATTTACAACTGCCGATGATAATCAACCAGCGGTACAAATTCAGGCTTACCAAGGCGAACGCGAAATGGCGGCTTACAACAAGAAGCTCGGCATGTTCGAACTCACCGGTTTGCCACCAGCACCACGTGGAATTCCACAGATCGAAGTTACCTTCGATATTGATGCAAATGGAATTGTTCACGTATCTGCAAAAGATCTTGGAACTGGAAAAGAACAGAGCATGACCATCACAGGTGGCTCTGCACTTTCTAAAGAAGAGATTGAGCGCATGATGGCCGATGCTGAATCACATGCTGAAGAAGATCGTCAGCGCAAAGAAGAAGCAGAGATCCGCAATGCTGGAGATTCACTTCTGTACTCAACTGAAAAGTTCATCAAAGATAATGAAGAGAAGTTATCTGCAGGTGATGCACTTGAGAAGAAGACCGAGACCGAAGCAGCTCTTGAAGAGTTAAAGACTGCACTTGGCGGTTCAAACTACGAAATGATTAAGTCAGCAACTGAAAAAGTAGCAACCGTTAGCCAAGCACTTGGTGCCGCGTTGTATGCAGGTGCTGCAGCTGAGGGCGAAGGGCAAACCTCACCAACAGAAGATGGCGTAGAAGACGCCGAGGTTGTTGAGTGAGACACAAAAGTGTCGAGCATTGGAACTGGTCTAAATAGATGACTACAGCGGATGAAGTAACTCAACCTGTAGATGCGATTGCTGATGTGGCACCGGATCAGGTAACTGATCCGGTAGCTACATTAACTAGTGATTTACAACGACTTCAGGCTGAATATGCCAACTATCGCAAGCGCGTAGAACGTGATCGTTCCCTTGCTCACGAGATGGCGATTGGCGCAGTTCTTACTGAATTATTAGCACTTCTAGATGATGTTGATCGCGCTGAACAACATGGTGAGTTAACTGGCGGCTTTAAAGCCGTTGCCGATCAACTCAACACAATTACTGCGCGCATTGGTTTAGAAAAATATGGAACCGAAGGCGAAGCTTTCGACCCGCAAATTCACGAAGCATTGATGCATGACACATCGGCCGATGTTGCCGTACCAACTGCATCAAAGATTTTGCAACCTGGATACAAATACAAAGAACGCATCTTGCGTCCAGCCCGTGTTTCAGTAACCGATCCAGCGGGAGAATAATTAATCATGGCAGCCAAGGATTTATACGAGAAGGATTTCTATAAAACCCTTGGTGCTTCAAAGAGTGATGATCAAGCCGCAATTAAACGTAAATACCGTGCGTTAGTTAAGGATTTACATCCTGATACCAATCATGGAGATTCGGCAAAAGAAGAAAAGTTCAAAGCAGTTTCTGAAGCGTATGAGATTCTTTCCGATGCAAAAAAACGCGCTGAATACGATGAAGCCCGTTCACTCTTTGAGCGCGGTGGTTTTCGTGCGCCAACTGGTGGACAAAACTTTCAAGGTGGAGATTTCGCGGACATGTTTGGTGGAGGAAATCCTCAAGATATCTTCGCAAATCTATTTGGTGGTGGTGGCCGTCGCGGTCCACGTAAAGGTCAAGATCTACAGACGGAAGCAACGATTACTTTTCGTGAATCAGTCTTTGGTACAAATTTAGATTTGCGACTTGGCACAGACCGTGGAGCACCACAAAACATCACTGCGCGTGTACCTGCCGGAGTAAATGATGGCGCCAAAATTCGCGTTAAAGGCAAAGGCGCTCCAGGAGAAGCTGGCCCAGGTGATTTATTTATTCTGCTACATGTAAAACCACACCCAATTTTTTCACGCAAAGCTGAAAATCTTCTCGTCTCATTGCCTATTACTTTCACCGAAGCCGCGCTCGGTGCTGACGTAAAAGTTCCAGTTTTAAGTGGCGATGAAGTAACGGTGCGTATTTCTCCAGGAACACCCAATGGTCGTACGTTGCGCGTTAAGGGCCGTGGAATTACTAAAGGTTCTACAACCGGAGATTTACTGGTAACTGTTGAAGTGCAAGTACCACAACGTGTTGATGGTAAAGCGCTAGAAGCATTGCGTACTTTTGCCCAAGAAACTGCGGGCGAAGATGTGCGCGCCGAATTAACTAATAAGGCCAAGCAATGAGCGATGAATTAAAGAACGATATTCCTGCCGATGATGCAGGCGTTTACGTTATTTCGGTTGCTGCTGAAATCTCTGGCCTACATCCGCAAACTTTGCGTCAATACGATCGCTTAGGTTTAGTCTCACCTTCACGCACCGAAGGTCGCAATCGCCGATATTCATTACGCGATATTGCATTGCTGCGTGCGGTACAAAAACTTGTTGGTGAAGGAATTAATCACGCCGGTATCAAGCGAATTATTGAACTGGAATCTGCGATGGCTAATATGGCAATTGAAGTTGCCCAACTACGAATTGAAGTGGATGCGCTATTAGGTGCTAATCCACCTAAAGGGATTGCACGTCGTAGCCGTAGCGAAGTAATCGTTTACAAAGAAAAGAACTAAGCGGATTTCATAAAGTTAGTTCGACCGCTCCACTTGCCTAGCGTTTGTTCAACAGGTGATTTCAAAATAGATTCAAGGACTGTGGCATAAATATCTCTGAAGTCAGTTGTTACCGCTAAATCCCCGTCTACTAACTTAGAT
>CAIXDY010000175.1 GCA_903918325.1 uncultured Actinomycetes bacterium | reverse complement strand
GCCAGAGTTAAACCTTTTTTAGTTGCACCTTCCCAATCGCGAACTTTAATTTCGTATTTTTCAGAGTCTAAATACTCTTCGCCACCTTCTTTAAATGCTCGGTGTTCATAGAGTTCATAGCCGGCATACATTCCCCATGAAGGAGCAAGTGTTGCGGCCAGAACTGCGCGTAAAGCAAACATCGCTGGATTGCCACTTTGTAAGTGAAAAGGATTGATATCTGGCGTATTTACCCAAAAATTCGGACGGAAAAAAGAACTGGTCTGGTGGGCAACTTCACGTGCATATTCAGTGAGTTCCCATTTGTTAGTTCGCCAAGTGAAATATGTGTACGACTGATGAAATCCCGCTTTACCTAAAGCGTGCATCATGGCAGGTGCAGTGAATGCTTCGGCCAGAAAAATCACTTCTGGGCTTTCTTTACGAACGATATCGAGCAAGTCTTGCCAGAAATGAACGGGCTTAGTGTGTGGATTATCTACACGGAAAATAGTTACGCCCTTAGAAACCCACAGTCGAATAATTCGCAGCACTTCATCACGAATGCCTTCGTAGTCATCATCAAAATTGATTGGATAAATATCCTGATATTTCTTAGGTGGGTTTTCGGCATAAGCGATAGTTCCGTCAGCGCGTTTATTGAACCACTGTGGATTGCTTGTGACCCATGGGTGATCAGGTGAAGTTTGAAGGGCAAGATCTAAAGCGATTTCTATTCCAGCTTTTTTTGCTGCGGAAACAAAGTTTTCAAAATCTTTCATAGTTCCAAGAGCTGGATTAATTGCATCATGGCCACCATCGCTATTTCCAATTGCCCATGGCACGCCTGGATCATTCGGGCCGGCAGTTAAAGAGTTATTAGGGCCTTTGCGATGGGCAATCCCGATTGGATGAATGGGTGGCAAATAAAGAACATCAAATCCCATTGCCGCAACTGCCGGGATACGTTTAGTTGCGGTTGCAAAAGTGCCAGATGAAATGGTTCCATCGGCATTCTTAATTGCGCCTTCGCTGCGTGGGAAAAATTCATACCATGAACCAATGAGTGCGCGATCACGATCAGCACGAATTGGATATTTTTCGGTTGAGCCATACACCGTGCGATATTGCGAAGTACTGTCGGCTTCGATAACAAAAAAGAAATCACCTTCACTCGGAATAGTGATGGAACCTTCATAGCGATTAGTTCCGGGCCAGTTTTCAGCCAAATCACTTCGGGAAATAACTTTGCCTTTAGCATCATGTAAAACCACTTGGGCCGTTAGCTTTTCATGGCCCTCAATGACCGCAGTTGCACTTATTTGTATTACTTCACCAGGTACAGCTTTAACAGGTAGAAATTCTCCCCCGAAGTAAACTGCGGGAGAGATATCGCTAATTGGGATTCGTGAGATCAACCTGAGCCTTCGGTATTGCCAGCATCTGCAGCTGAGACATCGTGGATACGATACTTATCCATTGCCTGGGTGACAATGCTTTGCTTGATTTCACCTTGATCACAAAGTCGCTGTAACACGGCAACTGCAATTGATTCAGCATCAACTTTAAAGTGACGACGTAAAGCGCCTCGGGTATCTGAAAGACCAAAACCATCGGTACCTAATGAGTAGAACGGTGCATCGACCCACGGTGCAATTTGATCTTGAACTGCGCGCATGTAATCACTCACCGCAACTACTGGACCACTATGTCCCTCTAACTTAGTTGAAATATATGCACGACGCTTATCAGTTGGATTAAGCAAGTTATGTCGATCTGTTGCAAGCCCATCTCGGCGAAGTTCATTCCAAGAAGTTACTGACCACACCGAAGCGTTAACACCCCAATCCTGTGACAACAACTGCTGCGCCTTTAATGCCCAGTTAACGCCAACACCTGAAGCCAAGATTTGTGCCGACTTCTTGCGTGATTTTCCGGCCGGTGAGTACAAGTAAATTCCCTTGAGCAAACCAGCTACATCTAGATCTTTTGGTTCTTCTGGATGAACATAAGGCTCGTTATAAACCGTTAAGTAGTAGTAAATATTTTCGCTATTTTCACCGTACATGCGACGTAAACCATCTTTAACAATGTGGCCTAATTCGAAAGCATAAGCCGGGTCATAAGCAACGACACCTGGATTTGTGGAAGCAAGTAGCGGTGAGTGCCCATCTTCATGTTGCAAACCTTCACCATTGAGAGTTGTACGGCCAGCAGTTGCGCCAATAACAAAGCCACGAACCAATTGATCTGCCGCTGCCCAGAAAGCATCACCAGTACGTTGGAAACCAAACATTGAATAGAAGATATACATAGGAATCATTGGTTCATCATGTGTTGAGTACGAAGAACCAACGGCAGTAAATGATGCAACTGAACCGGCCTCATTAATACCTTCATGCAAAATAACACCTGAAGTTGATTCTTTATAAGACAACATTAATTCGCGGTCCACTGCGGCATATTGCTGACCATTTGGTGAGTAAATCTTTAACGTTGGGAACAAAGAGTCCATTCCGAAAGTTCGTGCTTCATCAGGAATAATGGGAACGATTCTGGAACCAAGACCAGGATCTTTCACTAAATCTTTAAGCATGCGAACAAAGGCCATAGTTGTGGCGATTTCTTGATGGCCTGAACCGCGTTTTACTGATTCATATACTGAATCATCAGGCTGGGTCAGTGGACGAGAAATTGCACGGCGGCGAGGGATTGATCCACCCAAAGCAACTCGGCGTTCAATTAAATATTTAGCTTCATCAGAGTCGGCAGCTGGCTTGTAATAAGGAGGTAAATACTTATCGAGTTTCTCATCTGGAATATCCAGACGCAAAGTGTCACGGAACTGCATGATGTCTTCAAGTGACATCTTCTTCATTTGGTGCGTTGAGTTACGACCTTCAAAACTTGAACCTAATGTCCAACCCTTAATTGTCTTAGCCAAGATAACTGTTGGGCGGCCATTATTTTGTACTGCCGCGGTGTAAGCCGCAAATAACTTCTGATAATCATGTCCACCGCGCTTAAGGCCCCAGATCTTTTCATCAGACCAATCGGCAACCATTTTTGCAGTGCGCGGATCGCGACCAAAGAAATTATCGCGAATATACCCACCTGATTCAGCTTTAAATGTTTGGTAATCACCGTCTAGCGTCTTGTTCATTAAGTTAACGAGTGCGCCTTCACGATCTTGAGCCAGCAGTGGATCCCATTCGCGGCCCCACACAACTTTAATTACATTCCAACCAGCGCCACCAAAGATTGATTCAAGTTCTTGAATAATCTTTCCGTTACCGCGCACAGGGCCATCTAGGCGTTGCAAGTTACAGTTAACGACGAAAGTTAAGTTATCTAACTTTTCACGCGTTGCTAAACCGATTGCACCTAAAGTATCTACTTCATCAACTTCACCATCACCAAGAAATGCCCATACGCGCTGATCGCTGGTGTCTTTAATTCCACGGTTATGTAAGTAGCGATTAAAACGTGCTTGATAAATTGCATTGATCGGTCCGATACCCATGGAGACCGTTGGGAATTGCCAAAAATCTGGCATCAAACGTGGGTGAGGATAAGAAGAAAGTCCGCCAGCTGGATGTGAAAGTTCTTGGCGGAAGCCATCGAGTTGATCTTCAGTTAAGCGACCTTCTAGATATGCGCGTGCATACATTCCTGGACTTGCATGGCCTTGGAAAAAGATTTGGTCTCCGCCACCTGGGTGATCTTGTCCACGGAAGAAGTGGTTGAAACCAACTTCATAGAGCGCTGCCGATGATGCATACGTTGAAATATGTCCACCAACACCAACACCTGGACGTTGTGCGCGGTGCACCAACATTGCTGCATTCCATCTATTCATTGCGCGGATTCGGCGCTCGATCGCTTCATCTCCTGGAAATGCGGGTTCGTGTTCGGGAGAAATAGTGTTGATGTAATCAGTTGTTCGAAGATCAGATACGCCAATGTTTTTTTCGTGCGCTCTGCGCAAAAGGCTCAGCATTAAATAGCGAGCGCGAACTGGGCCGGCGTTAGCTAGAGCGGCATCGAAAGAGGCGTGCCATTCAGCTGTTTCCGAAGGATCGGTATCAACTAACTGGTCGATGATCTGATCTGGCGCCTCAAAGTTTTCGCTCATAGTGCGTATTCTTGCGTGAACTGACCAGTAAGTCGAAATGACATTGCCCTACCTCTTGTGCAAGGTCGATAGATTGTGTGGAATTAGCCTGTGCCAGCGCGTATGGGGTTCAAGGAGGGCGACCTGATTCAGGAGGTCGGCCGTACCAGTGGATGTGACGAAAATCTACGTCAGCAAATTATGGCAATTACCAAATCTCAATTCGTGGACAGTGATTCCAATGAAGTTGTTGATGGCGTAATAATCTGGTGGCGAGATGGTGATGGTGATCTCGTCGATGAATTAATGGATGCACTTACATATTTAAGTGAGACCGGACCCATTTGGGTTCTTACACCAAAAGTTGGTCGCGATGGTCATGTGGAACCAAGTGATATTCAAGATGCAGCACCGACTGCAGGTTTAAGTCAGACATCATCATTTTCAATTGCTCCCGATTGGAGTGCCACGCGTCTAGTGGCACGTAAGACGGCGAAGCGATAGATTTTGCGCCATGACTCTAACAATTGGCCAAGCCGCCCCAGATTTTGAAGTAATGAACCAACATGGTGAGAAAGTTTCACTCTCATCTTTTAAAGGTGAAAAAAATGTTGTTCTTCTTTTCTATCCATTCGCATTTTCCGGAATTTGTACTGGTGAACTCTGCGCAATGCGCGATGACCTATCAGCATTTCAAAATGAGAATGTTCAGTTACTAGCAATCTCATGTGACCCAATGTATGCACAGCGTGCATTTGCCGAACAAGAGGGTTACAAGTTCCCAGTTCTTGCAGATTTTTGGCCACATGGTGCGGTTGCAAAGTCATATGGAGTTTTTGAAGAATCACGCGGTTGTTCAACACGTGGAACCTTTGTGATCGACAAAGCTGGCATATTGCGCTGGCAAGTAGTCAATGGTCTTGGCGATGCGCGCAATATCGCTGATTACAAGGCGGCAATTGCTGCGTTGTAAGCGGTGATTTAGTGTTTTAACAATGGTGAAGTAAGATTCACCAGTACTCAGAAGATCGAGTACGCGGGTGCTTAGCTCAGTGGTAGAGCGTCTCGTTTACACCGAGAATGTCGGGGGTTCGAAACCCTCAGCGCCCACCAGTTGCAAGAAAGGGTTGATCGCAAAAATATGAAAGCCAGCCTTAGCGATCAGCGTCAGATTTTAGATGTGGCTGCATTCGACCAGAAAACAACGGCGCTCAACCACACCGCTTCAACCTTGCCAGAGTTAGCAGAGCTAGTTTCAACCACTACAAAATCTCATAATGCCCGTGACTTACGCATTGCTGCTGAAACTGAATTGAGCGATGTTAAGCGCGAACTATTGCGCGCCGAAGCCGATGTAGAACAGATTGTTACTCGAATTACCCGCGACGAGGCCAGACTCTCTGGGGGTTCGGCTTCACCTAAAGAGTTAGAGCAACTTCAACATGAAGTCGGAACGCTGAATTCTCGCCGATCAGAACTTGAAGAAGTTGAACTTGAAATCATGATGCGGGTAGATGAGATCAAAGCTCGTATTGAAGATTTACAGGGGCAAGAAGCTGCATTTACTGAGCAGATCAATGAACTTAATATTCGCAAGGAAAATGCGCTTGCACGAATAAATGGCGAACTTGAAAGTATTGCTAAAGAGCGAACCGAAACTTTAGCCGCAGTATCTCCAGAATTGATTGCACTCTACGAAAAGATTCGTTCAACAAATAATGGAACTGGCGCCGCTGCCCTTGTTGCAGGTGCTTGTACTGGGTGTCACTTATCTATTAATACTGTGGAGCTCAAGAGAATTTCAGAGATTAGTGAAGATGAAGTAGTTCGCTGCGAAGAGTGCCGTTGCATTTTGGTGCGTGGGGCTTAGTCAATGGCACGACATTTCTCATTAACTGCCGATGGTGGTTCACGCGGAAATCCAGGTCCGGCTGGTTACGGTTCAGTTATTACTGAAAATGGCAAAATTGTTGCCGAGCTCTACGACTTCATTGGTATCGCCACTAATAACGTAGCTGAATATTGCGGACTAATCGCAGGATTAACTGCGATCAATGCCCTGGACCCACAAGCAACTATTGACGTGAAGATGGATAGCAAATTAGTTGTCGAACAAATGTCTGGGCGCTGGCAGATTAAACATGCCGACATGCGTAAGTTAGCGTCAGATGCGCGCAATGCACATACCGCTTCGCTAGTTAATTACACCTGGATTCCGCGCGATGAAAACTCACATGCCGATCGCCTTGCCAATAAAGCCCTAGATGAGCAATCAGGTGGCGGCGAAATTATTTCAGTGCGCCAAAACTATTTAACTGAGCGCTTACTTAACCCTGAAACCGCCACAACTATTTTCCTTATTCGCCATGGTGAGACGGTATTAACTCCGATGAAAAAGTTTTCAGGCGATGGCCCTTTAAATCCTGAGCTAACGGCAACTGGATTAGCCCAAGCCGAGAAAGTTGCCGCAGCAATTGCCGCTTTTAATCCGGAAGTTCTGATTGCTTCACCGCTTAAGCGCACTACTCAAACTGCTGAATCAATCTCACGCCTTACAGGTTTACCAATTAATTTCGAAGAAGCGTGGATTGAATGTTCATTTGGAATTTGGGACGGACTTTCAATCGATGAAGTAAAAGAGCGCTATCCGGCCGATTACAACTCGTGGGTCTGTTCAACTTCTTTTGCACCACCACAAGGTGAGTCTTATGACAACGTTGCGGTACGCATTGATGCGGCAATTTCACAGATAGCTGCAGAATATCCAGGCCAACGTGTTGCAGTTGTTACGCACAACGGAACAATTAAGACTGCAGCTAAAGTAGTTATAGATGGCCCAGCGGAATCAATTTTTCATATCGACATCTCACCGTGCTCAATCACAACAATTTCAGTCTGGCCAAGTGATGGTCTGAGAGCACTTCGTACATTAAATGAGCAGGCTCATTTGCGATGAAAATCCTTTCCATCAATGTTGCAGCGGTTGTGCATGAAGGCGAATGGACTGGCAGTGAAGGCAAGACTGGAATCGATAAGCGCCAAGTAAACGGGCCAATCACTTTTGCACATGATGAAGTTGCTGGAGATGTTGTTGCTGATCGCAATCATCATGGAGGTTATGACCAAGCGGTCTATGCCTACGCCCGTGAAGATGCCGATTGGTGGCAAAACGAACTTGGTATAGCTATCGCGCATGGTCGCTTTGGTGAAAATTTAACAACTACTGGAATAGATGTGAACCAATGCTTAGTAGGTGAGCGTTGGAAAGTCGGTTCTACAATTTTAGAAGTCTCACAACCTCGAATTCCTTGTCGAGTATTTGCGGGATTTTGGAATCGACCAACGCTGATTAAAGAATTTATGGCCGCCGGCAAGCCCGGAACGTACTTACGAATTATTCAAGAGGGCGAAATTACTGCGGGGGATTCCATTGAAATTATTTCCAGACCTAGCCATGCCATCACAATTGCCGACCTTTATGCCACAAAAAATGGGGATCGTTCTAAAGTAGAAGAAATAGCAGCCGTTGAAGAACTCTCACCAAAATTTAAGGAATGGATTCAAAGTCTACTCAAGTAAGAAGTGTTCGTTCTGGCTTGATTACCTGACACCGTATAGATTGCGAACATGAACACATCACCACGCACGATGCACATTGTGCTCAATGGTGTCACCGAAGATTCACGAGTTCTCAAATGTGCCTGGTCTTTAGCTAATGCGGGCTGGGATGTGTTGGTGTGCGGTGCCCGCCCCGGCCACAACGATGATCAATTAAAAATCGGGTATGCAATTATCAATCGGGTTTACTTGAAGATTGTTATTAAGCAAAGTTCTTTCGCTTTTATCTTAAGAGCGCTGCGCTACTACAAGCGTAAATTTCAAGCGAAGGTTTTGCCTGCTGTACCACCAGTAATTCCTAATTTGATCCGCGCCAGAACAACACTTAAACCAATCGCTTTAGAGTTCAAACCCGATGTCATTCATGCCCATGATTACACCGCACTTCCTATTGCTGGTGCATTAGTTGAATATCTAGCTACGCAAGGCCATACCGCCAAATTAATTTATGATGCTCACGAATACGTACCTGGCGTTTCTCATCTGACTGCACCATTAAAAAAGGTGTATATCCGCGAAGAAAAACGTTATAGCAAAATGGCGGCAACGGTTTTATCGGTCAGCGAAGGAATGTCTGATCTATTAGTTCCACATTTAGAACTAACAAAGCGACCTGAATTAGTGGCAAATGATCCATTATTTGAAGGCCAGCAGCCCTGCAAAAGAGATATGCGCAATGATTGCAATGTTCTGGCAACAACACCGTTACTCGTTTATTCAGGCGCAGTTGCTCCCCAACGCGGTTTAGCAACAGTTCTAGAAGCGCTCAAGCAGTTGCCTGGAGTCCACCTTGCTTTGATTGCTAATCCAAAGAATCAAACGGTGTTAGATCTGCAATCTCAGTATTCGCAATTGCGCGATCGATTCCATGTTTTGCCATACGTCCCAAACTCGGAACTAGTTTCCTACCTTTCGACGGGAGATATCGGCCTCATCCCAATCCACCATAAGCTCAATCACGAAATTTCTTTGATCACTAAATTTGGCGAATACATGCAGGCCCGGCTACCCATCGTTGTCAGCGATGTCCGCACCATGGCCGCTGAAGTAAAACGCTTAGGCAATGGTGAAGTATTTATTGCTGAAAATGTTGATGATTGTGCCGCAGCAGTTAAGAAAGTGTTAGCTAATAAAACTACATACCAAAGCGTTTATACCGAGAAAGTATTGCTAGAACGCAGCTGGGAACTACAAGCCGAAAACTTAATAAAGATTTACAACCGAATTGCCGATGCGAAACCAACTGCGCGCACGCACTTGCCTTTCACTGTGATTACTGAGCCGGCGCCCCAATAACTCTAAAATCAACGCCAGAGAAGTTGCTTGAATTCATTGTTCGACGGCCATCGATTACCGCTTTAACTCCTGGAAAAGAAAGGCCAGTAAGTTTTTTATACTCTGCATGATCAGCTTGCAGAATAACTCCATCAACGTTTTCGCCCATTGCATAAGGTGCAAAGCCAAGTTGAGTGATCTCTTCATTGGTATACATAGGATCATGAACGACAACGTTTGCTCCCGCAGCTTTTAATGCAGTTACAGTTGGAAATACGCCAGAGAACGCACTCTCTTTAACTCCACCACGATAAGAAATTCCAAGAACAGCAACTTTCTTATCTTTAAGTGAACCTAAAGCTCCGGCCAACATGCCCACGGCATGTGCTGGCATTGC
>CAIXDY010000174.1 GCA_903918325.1 uncultured Actinomycetes bacterium | reverse complement strand
TTTGGCCTACTCTTCCATTCGCAGCCATCTGGAATATCGAAGTGTTTCCAACAACTCCACCAGCGGGAGTGAACTTCTAGAAGCACATCGTCCTATTCCTGCTAATAAGGCCGCCATTCTTTTATGCTTAGCCCATGACAAGTGAGATTGGTATTGAAAAACTTATCCGCCATATGGCGTGGGCTAATCAGCAAGTAATAGCCAAGCTAGGCGAACTTCCAGATGAGGCGCTTAAAGTATTTTTAGTAAACAAAGAGTGGACTGTTGCCGAGATTATTCGGCACATACTTTCTTCGGCAGATTGGTATGGCTTTCGCTTAACCGGTGAAACTCCCACTGAATTTGCTCAACCAAGTTCAACAAAAGAGATGGCCAAGTTTTCACGAATGGCCACAATTTTTGATGATCGGTTGCTACGCGCTTGTGCAGTTCCTGATGAATTAATCCCGCGGGAAGTTGATGGAAAAATAATTATGCGCGCGCGTTCAACAATACTTTCGCAAGCCGTTCATCACGCAACAGAGCATCGAGCTCAACTTGTGGCTGCACTTGAAGCAAACGGGTATACCGATGTTAATTTAGATGATTTTGATGTGTGGGGTTACGCCGGCCCTATTGGGGAATAAGTTTTAAATTCCTGCTGCATGTCCATCTGAACGCGGATCTGAACCAAAAGCAAAACTGCCGCTAGGCAAAACTTCAAGAACTTGAACCGATGAGGCATGTCCGTACGGCGGAAGAACTTTAATTTCATGGCCACGGGCTTTGAGATCGGCAATGACATCATCACCAAATCTAGATTCAAGAGCTAAAACACCTCTTACTTCTTCATTAACGGCCGACATTGAAGGATCTGAAAGGTGCATCCAGCGCGGAGCTTCGGCAACTTCTTGAACTGACATCCCTTCATCAATTAAGCCAGTAACTAATTGGAAATTAGTTTGTACTTGCACATTTGCACCTGGAGTTCCGCCCACATATTTAAGGGATCCATCGGGATTAGTAACCGTAAAAGCTTGAAGTGTGTGCGCTGGACGCTTGCCGGGCACAATAAAGTTTGGTGAAGCCGGATCCAAGTTAAAGCCAGTTAATCGATTATTAAGAATCATTCCTGTACCAGGAACTACCCATGATGCGCCAAAACCGTGGAATACCGATTGAATCCACGAAACGGCATTTCCTTCACCATCGGCAACTAAAAAGTAGGTGGTATCGCTGCCTTCGGTTGGGCTGAGATTTTTATTATCGGCATGCGCCATATCGATACCAGCAGCACGAGAAGTTATATGGGCAGGGTTAAGAATGGATTGAACATCAACCGGGATAAATTCGGGATCAGAGATAATCGAATTACGATCAGTGAAAGCGATCTTTTTAGCTTCGACCTGCATGTGTAACCAGTCCGCAGTACTCATTGTTGATTTATCGAAAGTGTTTGCAATTAATAACTGCTCCATCAAAATCATGCCCTGTGTCGGTGGTGGATTTCCATGGACTTCAAAGTTGCGGTATTTAATTGATAGAGGTGCAGATACACGTGTTGTATGAGCTTTTAGATCCTCGGCATTAATCCAACCATCGGTACCCGTAGTAATTTTCTGGGCAATTGATCCGCTATAAAAAGCTTCGCGTCCACCATTAACGATTTCTTCTAATACCCACGCCATATCTTTATTAGTAACAATTTCACCTAGAGCAAGGTCGGGGGATATACCTAAAGATTTAAATAATTGTGTGTCGGGAAATTGCTGCAGGTGCATTTTAATGCGACCGATGAAACCTTCATTTGCCGGAAAACCATCGCGCGCATAAGCAATTGCTGGCGCCAGAATCTGGGCCATCGGTAATTTTCCATACATCTGGTGTGCCGCAAACCAACCCGATACAACGCCTGGAACCGTTGCTGCTTTATATCCGTGCATATCTATCTCTGCGCCAAAAGCGTCACGGTCTGCTGCATGTGGAGCTTCACCTGAACCGTTAAATGCTAAATTTTCTTTAGAGGCGCCATGATGTGTTACAAGAAAAAGATCACCGCCGAGGCCAGATGCCCCGGGCTCTACAACTGAAATCACGGCAGAGAGTGCGATACCCGCGTCGATAAAAGAGCCGCCGGCTTGCAGAATCTGTATCGCAGCCGAGACCGCAAGTGGCTGAGATGCGCCTGCCCCACCGTTATTGGCATAGACGATTCCGCGGTGGGTATTTGTACGGTTCATGCGCCCAGCCTATTGGAGAGTTTTCAGCGGGTAGTTAAATCCCGCGCTCACGGCTATTGTTCAACCTCTAGTCGAAGGTTGAGGGGGCACAAAGCGAGTGATGAGTCAGCTCACTACCGCCACCCCTGAGCGCGTCGAAGGGCGCTCGCCATCTCGAATGGCTTGGGAGCGCATTAAGAAGGACAAGACGGCCAAAGTTTCAGGCGCGATCATTCTATTTTTTATCATCTTGGCGATCCTGGCCCCAATTTTTACCTGGTTCCTGCACACAACCCCCGATGCTTTTCATACCGATGCTTTAAACCAAGAGTTTGGAACTCAACCTCTTGGGCGAATGGGCGGAGTGTCAGGGGCGCACTGGTTTGGTGTTGAGCCACGCACGGGCCGCGATGTTTTCTTGCGCTTTGTTTTTGGCGCACGAACTTCGCTCATCATTGCATTAGCCTCAACTGCGGTAGCCACAATTTTAGGCGTTGTCATTGGTTTAGTTTCTGGTTTCTTTGGCGGAAAGACCGACCTGATTCTTTCTCGAACTATGGAAATTGTTCTCTCATTCCCATCAATCCTTTTTGCGCTCGCTGTAATGCCTGTACTTGAAAATGTTTTTCAGAGTTGGGGCTTGCCAGAAGGAAATGGAACGCGCATTCCCGTCATGATATTTATCTTGGCAATGTTTGGTTGGCCTTACATTGGCAGAATTGTGCGCGGACAAGTTATCTCTTTGCGAGAGCGCGAATTTATTGAAGCCGCACGCGCTTTGGGTGCTTCACGCATGCATTTAATTTTCCGCGAAATTCTTCCCAACCTTTGGGCACCAATCTTGGTGACCGTGGCATTAAATATTCCTACATACATCACGGCCGAAGCTGCCCTAACTTTCTTAGGTGCCGGCGTAATCGATCCAACATCAGACTGGGGCGCAATGCTTTTAGCATCTGTACCTTTCTATTCAGTAGATCCGATGTTTACTTTCATCCCAGGTTTTGCTCTATTCATGCTAGTTCTGTCATTTAGTTTGTTCGGTGACAGCATTCGAGACGCACTCGACCCACGGAGTTCCCGATAGAACATATGACTATCGGGATACATAGCTAGACCTATTAGGAAGGGTTCAAATGAAACTAAAAAGCAAAGTGATTGCTGCGGTTGGAGTGCTTGCGCTTACTGCCACTGCCGTTACTTTCATTAATCCAGCTTCTGCTGCAACTCCTGCTTCTTGGAACGGTCCCGTACCCGCACAAGCAGGGGCAGTAAAAGGTGGAACAGTCACAATTATCAACCAGGGCGATTTTGAGCACCTTGATCCAGCACGTAACTATGTTGGTGGAACTCTAGATTTCTATCGCCTGTTCGTTCGTACACTCACTTCAGTTCGTACCGTTAAAGGCGTAACTGAGTTAGTTCCTGACTTAGCAGCAGATCTTGGTACTACAAAGGATGGCGGAAAGACTTGGGTATTCAAGTTACGTTCTGGCATTCAGTACGAAGATGGCTCACTAGTAACTTGTGATGACATCAAGTATGGCGTAGGTCGCTCATACGAAGATGGAACACTTGATGGTGGACCAACTTATGCTCAGGATCTATTAGCAAATGACAATGGTTACAAGGGTCCATACACCACTCCAACTAAAGATCTTGCG
>CAIXDY010000173.1 GCA_903918325.1 uncultured Actinomycetes bacterium | reverse complement strand
ATGCAAAAAAATCGAGTGTGCTTTTCAGGATAAGTTGATCAATGCCATTAGACATTCCATCGCTGATGCTGCCTAAAATTGCTAAGGGTCCGATTGCAAAAAGTAACGACGCTGACACGAAACCCTCGACAAAAAAACTTTCCTCGGATGCCTTAAATCTTTTACGCAGATTTTCACCAAGGTGTTCAAGCCGGTCCTCTAATCCCAAAGCTGCGCCGATGAGACCTCCAACGATCAATGAACCAAGAACGACAAGGAGCGTCCACCCTTGCGGAAGGGCGTTAATGTAGCGCGAGGACCACATTGGAATCAGAGCTGAGGCCGCACCTAACAGTGTCGCTAAACCTAAAACATCAGTGAGAAGGGTTCGGGTCTTTGTTTTCAATCTGTGACCCACGAAAATTCCAAGGCTGGAACCAGCAATAATGGTGAGAATATTTATTACAGTGCCTAATCCTGGAAACATTGTTGAAGAATACCCTGCTTATCAAAGCGAGTTTGCAATAGACTCCCCCGATGTCAACCAATGCCTTTATGGAATTTCTGCGTCCACACAAGACGGTGCCTCGTACGCCATGGACTGCGACCTCTAAATGGGACTTATCAATGGCTCGCGTATTGATTCTTTGGTTTGGTCTATTTATTTTTGGTCTCGGGGATGCCCTTGTTATTCAGGGCAATATCGGTAATGGACCTTGGTCGGTTTTGGCGCAAGGCGTATCGCAACATTTACATGTTTCAATGGGTTGGTCGACACTTGGAATAAGTGCGTTGGTTCTATTTGGTTGGATTCCGTTGCGGGAAAAACCCGGCTTCGGCACAATCTCTAATATTTTAATAATTGCGTTAGCAATTCAATTAGGTACGACTTATTTTCCTTTGCAACACAATTACATATCGGGGATAATTTTTTCACTCATTGGGATAGGGATGGTAGGTCTGGCATCAAGTCTCTACATAACATGCGGTTTGGGACCGGGCCCACGCGATGGATTAATGACTGGAATACATAATCAAACCGGGATCAGAGTGGGCCGAGTGCGCATGATCATTGAAGGTAGCGTTTTCCTTCTCGGGTGGGCCCTCGGCGGGACTGTAGGGCTGGGAACGCTCCTATTCGCCCTGCTCATTGGGCAATCAATCGCCATTTTCCTAGGTGTCGTTTCTCGGCTTACTTCCAGGTAGCAGTTAGCCTTAAATCCTTCCCCCGGCATGCTTTGGCCGTTTTGCAATGCACGGGGTCGCAAACACCCCCGATAACAAAATCAGAAAGGTACGTGTCATGCTCGATTCATTTTTTAAAATCTCAGAACGGGGCTCGACAGTAGGCCGAGAAATTCGTGGTGGTTTCGTTACGTTTTTCACAATGGCCTACATCGTTGCACTTAACCCACTTATTCTCGGTGGGGCCAAAGACAGCACAGGTCACTATCTAGGTGGTGGCACAACTGGCGCTAACTTTGCAGCAATCGCAGCAATGACGGCACTCATGGCAGGTTTACTCACACTGTTCATGGGCGCTTATGCAAACTTTCCATTAGCTCTTGCAACTGGCCTTGGACTCAACACCTTCGTAGCCGTCGGCATAGCCTCCAGAATGACATGGGCCGATGCAATGGGTCTGATCGTTGTCGAAGGTCTGATTATTACCGTTCTGGTTCTGACTGGTTTTCGTACCGCGGTATTTCGCGCAGTTCCACAGCAACTCAAGATCGCCATTTCAGTTGGTATCGGCCTCTTCATTACTTTAATTGGTCTTGTTGATGCTGGTTTCGTTCGTCGCACAAGCCAAGGACCTGTTCCAGTTACTTTGGGTGACAATGGAAATCTCGTTGGCTGGCCAATCATTGTCTTTGGTTTTGGCTTAATCACAATCATTATTCTGATGATCCGTAAAGTTAAAGGTGCGATTCTTATTGGTGTCATTTCTGCGACGATACTTTCAATCATCGTTGAAAAAGCTTTCAAAATTGGTGAGAACTACCTGCCTAAAGGCGTTGTAGATAATGTCTTCGGCGGAAAAATGCCTCCATCGTTCAAAGGTTTCGTTACTGGTGGCGGAGATTACGTCAATCCAAAGGGTTGGGGCTTAAACGTGCCTTCTATCCCTACCAAGATTGTGGCTAAACCAGATTTCAGTCTCTTTGGTCACTTCAATCTCTTTGGAGCTTTCCATGTAACTGGAGTGTCAATTGTTGCTGCAGTGCTACTCGTCTTCACATTACTACTTTCTGACTTCTTCGACACCGTTGGAACCGTGACTGCGATTGCCACAGAAGGTGGACTAATAGATAGTGCGGGAAATATTCCAAACAATAATCGCATTCTCTTTGTTGACTCAGTTGCAGCAGCCGCTGGTGGTGTAGGTAGCATCTCTTCTAACACTAGTTACATCGAATCTGCTTCTGGTGTAGGTGAAGGTGCTCGTACAGGTCTGGCCTCAGTAGTCACCGGAATCTTGTTCCTGCTTACTACTTTCCTCGCTCCACTCGTAAAGGTAATCCCTTACGAGGCTGCTACTCCTGCGCTAGTAATTGTAGGTTTCTTGATGATGTCGCAAATCAAAGATATCGATTGGTCAGATTATGGAATTGGAATGCCAGCATTCCTATCAATAATTTTGATGCCATTCACGTACAACATCTCAGTAGGTATCGGAGCTGGATTCATCGCTCATGTATTGATACGTATTGTTCAAGGTCGTGGAAAAGAAGTCCACGCCTTGTTGTACTTGGTATCTGGCTTATTCGTTGTCTATTTCTTGCAGTCCCCAATCAATATGTGGGTCAGCAAATAGTTAGAGATTGATAAAAGTAAGGCCCTGTGGATTTTTCTGCAGGGCCTTACTTTTTACCAAGTGATTAAGCTTTTTCCTTGTTTGGTTAATAACTCATTCACGGTGGAAAAAGGTTTAGAACCAAAAAAGCCGCGGTAGGCAGACAAGGGACTTGGATGTGCGCTGCTAATGGTGAACGCAGGATCGAAATACTTTTGTAAATCTTTGACTGTATTTCCCCAGAACACACCGATCACATTCTGCGCACCCAGTACCGTCGCGGTCGCTTCGGTGAAGCCTTGCCAGCCGACATGCACGTGTGCCATCGAAAACCCTGGCTGCGTAGTTAAAATCCGATTAAGGAGAAATACACCTTGCTCACTCCAATGTGCAAGGTCACCGGAAACTCTGGGCGTGGTTCCACAATCGCTCTCTAACTCTTTGTAGATATTGCGCAGCGATGCAGGAAGTTTGTGAGCAGTCTCGGAGGTTGAAAAAGCTAACCCCTGTGCAACCCCAGGTGTTGGATATGGATCTTGTCCGAAAATCACAACTTTTATTTCCGAAAGCGGTTTTCGGTAGGCGCGCATAATAAGTTCGTAAGGCGGAGTAGTTTCCAAAGTTTTAAGACCTATATCAATCGCATCCAAATCTTTTCGGCATTGGGATAAAGCGAGCTGCCACTCTGGGTGCATCTGCTCAAAAAGGTTCATACACGTTAACTAAAATGAACGGGCTGAAAACCGACCAGCATCATGGCTCACTGAGATATTCTCACCAAAGATTGCCGACACATGTTCAGTGGTTATCACTGAACTGATCGGACCCGAAACCGCGACTTTGCCATCTTTGAGTAACAATGCATGTGTTGTACCGACCGGAATTTCCTCAATATGGTGGGTAACTAAAATCGTCGCCGGTGCCGTTGGGTCAGAAGAAAAATTTGCAAAGCGCCGCAATAAATCTTCTCTGCCACCCACATCTAAACCACCAGCGGGTTCATCCAACAGGAGTAGCTCGGGATCGGCCATCAAAGCGCGGGCAATTTGTACTCTCTTTTTTTCACCTTCACTGAGAGTTCCATACAATCGTTCACCCATTTCGCGAACGCCAAAAGTGGTCAACAAAGCAATCGCTCGCGATTCATCCCAAAGATCGTAATCTTCATTCCAACGGCCAAGGATTGCGTATGCTGCAGTAAGAACAACGTCTCTTACTTTTTCATCGTAGGGAATATCTTCTGCAATCGGGGCTCCGCAAATTCCTATTCGGGTGCGAAGTTCAAATAAATCAACCGAACCCATACGTTTCCCTAAAACTGACACTTGACCATGGGTTGGGAATATTTTTGTGGCTAACAATTGAAGCAGCGTTGATTTGCCTGCACCGTTAGGACCTAAAATTACCCATCGCTCCCCCGACGTAATCGTGAAATTAATAGGACCCAGGATAATTTTCTCGCCGCGACGTACCGAAACATCTGTTAGTTGCAGAACCGGTAGCGTCGCCATAGAGAGAAAAATACTGGTTCATGGCGCCAGTTTCGGCTTTTAATGGCGTTCTGGCTCTGTGATTTTAAGATAATCTTGTCTCATAATGAGTACCAGCCAGAATTCAGAGCAATTTACGGGGCTCATTCTTCTCAGTGGTGTAGATAAGCCGGGAATAACTCAAGCTCTTTTTGATTGCTTGGCGCCTTTCTCGATCTCAATTTTAGATATCGAGCAAGTTGTCATAAAAGACCGCCTCATCCTGACCGTTCTTTTCGCTCTCAATCCAGCGCATCAAGAAGCTATTGAAAGTGATTTGAGTACATGTGCTCTCGATTTAGATGTTGATCTCGCGACTCTATTTTCTACTACGACCGTTGACTCAATTGCAAGCAAGGCTGGCTTGGTGCACGTAGTTGTCCTTGCGCGGAAATTAAGTCCTGCAGCAATTGCGGCTTTATCGGGTGCGATTTCGGGAGTGGGAGCTAACATTGAACGAGTTTCCAGAATAGCTTCTAATCCAATTACTGCCATTGAGTTCTTAATATCCGGAGCCAATAAACAAGAGTTGAACGCTCTGCTGGCTCCTATCGCTTCAGCACATGATGTTGATATTGCAGTTTCTCCGGGTGGAGTTTTGCGCCATGCACGAAAATTGGTTCAGTTAGATGTTGATTCAACATTGATCTCGCAAGAAGTCATTGATTTGTTGGCAATGAAAGCCGGAGTGGCCGATAAAGTAATTGCTATCACCGAGTCCGCTATGCGTGGTGAGATTGATTTTGCCGAATCTTTGCAAGCCCGGGTAGCACTCCTAAAAGGTTTACCTGCAACTGCTTTAGTAGAAGTCCAAAAGGAAATTACTTTGACACCTGGGGCGCAGAATTTGATTGCAACTTTGCAATCACTAGGTCACACCGTGTCCGTAGTTTCCGGAGGCTTCATTGATGTCATAGAACCCCTTTTGATTGATTTAAAAATTACGTTATATAAAGCTAATAAATTGGAAGTTGTGGATGGATTGCTGACTGGAAAAACGCTGGGCCCAATCATTGATCGTGCGGCAAAAGCCCAAGCACTTCACGAGTTCGCAAGCAGTGAGGGTGTATCTATGGAACAAACAATCGCAATCGGCGATGGCGCAAATGACTTGGACATGATTGCCGCCGCAGGCCTTGGGATCGCTTTCAATGCTAAACCAGCTGTACGTGCGGCAGCAGATGCTTCAGTGAACAATCCTTATCTTGATTCTGTCCTGTACTTATTGGGAATTGCCGGCGAATCACGCGGAGAAACTATTTAAAGCCGACAGGCGTGAATATCGGTAACTAAAATTCCTCTAGCCCCGACGGCCCACAGTTCATCCATGACGCGATTAGTATCTTTTCTCGGAACCATTGCTCTGACCGCAACCCAATCGGGCTTTTGTAACGGTGAAATAGTAGGTGATTCCAAACCAGGTGTAATTGCACACGCAACATCGAGTTGACTCTTTGGAACATCATAATCAAGCAAAACATATTTTCGTGCGGTAACGACGCCTTGTAATCGACGAATAATGATTTCCAGTTCGGCCGGAATTGGAACTCCGGTGCGCCCTATAACGATTGCTTCGCTTATTAAGATCGGCTCGGCAAAAACTTGCAGTCCAGCTTGACGCAAAGTATTTCCGGTACTAACAACATCGGCTATTAAATCCGCAACTCCCAAACGAACAGAGCTTTCGACCGCGCCATCTAAGCGGACAACTTCGGCTGCAATACCTAGCGATTTCAAATGCGAATTGACTAAACCTGGATACGCCGTAGCCACACGCTTATTAGCAATATCGCCAGGTTGCATGTTTGAATTAACTGGTCCAGCAAAACGAAATGTGGACCCACCGAAACCAAGTTGCAACAACTCATCAGCTTGGGCGCCTGAGTCAATCAATAAATCCCGTCCCGTGATTCCAGCCTCTAGTTCACCCGAACCAACATAGATAGCGATATCTCGTGGACGTAGGTAATAGAACTCAACATTATTGTCGTTATCAACTAAAACAAGATCACGGCTATCTGTGCGTTGACGGTAACCTGCTTCTTTGAGGATAGCGATTGATTCTTCGGCTAGTGAGCCCTTGTTGGGGACAGCAATCCTTAACATTTCACACTCGATTCATTTACAAGTAGGTGTAGACATCGTTGAGAGTTAAACCGCGTGCCAACATCAAAGTTTGTACATGGTAAAGGAGTTGAGATATCTCTTCGGCTAAAGCTTCATCATTCTCATGTTCAGCAGCCAGCCACACTTCACCAGCCTCTTCCAAAACTTTCTTTCCGATCGCATGGATGCCGGCATCTAGCGCCGCGACAGTACCTGAACCCTCCGGGCGTAGTTCAGCTTTTTGGCTCAATTCAGCCCAGAGGGATTCAAATGTCTTCATGCGACAAGTTTACTAGAACAAACTAAATCGCTGTGCTCAATTTCTCCTGCTTGGAAATACGTAACCATGAGAAGAAACCCCATAGGACAAATGGAAGATAGATCGCGTAGAGGGTACCGGTGGGGTAATAACCATTTTTGAAGGCAAAAGGCACGCCCACAAAATCAACGGCAACCCACACCAGCCAGAATTCAACATACCCACGACTCATGCCATAGGTTGCTAGTGCAGTACCTGTAAAAATCCAGGTATCGACAAGTACCCATGTACCAGACTCGCCTAAGGCTTTGAAAATCTGCATTGAAATCACAAAGAAGAGAACTATCACCGGCGCAAGAATCTGTTTCTCTCTCAAAGTTGTCCAACGCGGTACGACGGCAGGTTTCTGGGCACCATTAGTTTTGCGGTGTTGTGCCCAGCGGATCCAACCGTAAACGCTAACAATTATGAGCAAGAGATTGCGGCTGGCTTGGCCATAAAAATTACCCGATGGCTGATCACCATAAGCAAAAACTGCACCAAGAAAAACTGTGAACAGTAATGCGTCGCCCAAAATACCTACTGGCCACGCTGCAACTTTTCGACGAGCTCCTAATATTGCGCTGGAAAGTCCGAGCACACCACCAACAACTTCGCGTAAGGCAATTGATTTACTTCCAAAATGAATCGTGCTTTCAAAAAACCATTTAATCAGTGACACTGTTGATCCTTCCTAGTAGAAAAGCTCCAGGAAGAAACGAGGCATTACTAAAACGCATATGCGAATGTAAGCCCTGTCCCTTTATCCAGACTTTAACTGTCGGTTTTGGAGTTACACCAAATCAACCGATCAATGGATTTGATCGGGTCGCGGACTTTACCGCCGGTTCGGATTTACACCGACCCCCGGAACAACGTGGGCTTAGTTTGCCACATTCTGTGCAAGTTGGCGCAATGAAGCGACCATTGCAGCTGGATCTTGGGCGTTAAATACCGCACTTCCGGCAACAAAAGTATCTGCTCCTGCAGCGACGGCTTGCTCAATAGTCTCTAAAGAAATTCCCCCATCAACTTGTAGCCAGATAGGTCGGTCTCCAATAACCCCGCGCGCCTTACGCACTTTCTCCAACATGTCCACCATGAATTTTTGTCCACCGAAACCAGGTTCAACTGTCATAATTAAAAACATATCCACGTCATCTATGAAATCAAAATATGTATCGATAGCTGTGTTGGGTTTGATAGCTAAACCCGTGCGAGAACCTAGAGAATGAATCTGTTTAAGCGTTGCGGATATGTCTTGCGTAGCTTCGGCGTGAATCGTCACGCTTTGCGCACCAACCTCGGCATAGCGTGGGGCGATACTGTCGGCATCGGCAACCATAAGGTGTGCATCGATTCCTATGGGGCAGTTCTTGATTATCTTCTCTGCAGCCTCAAAATCAAAAGTGAAATTAGGAACAAAAATATTATCCATAACATCTAAATGGATAAGGTCGGAAACATCGGCAATCTTGGCTATCTCTTGGTCAAGTTGTGCAAAATTAGCATTCAGAATACTTGGCGTAATGCGAATCTCTTGTTTCACTCCCAGATGCTAGCCGTTAGGTAAGGATTTCTTGCGGAACAAAGCTAGAAACATGGCGTCCGTGCCGTGTTTATGCGTCCATAGCGATAACGACCCTGATCGCGTGGCATCTTTTAAATTTGCCGGCAAGTAAGCCTCTACATTCACTTGCTCAAATTCCGGATGTTTTTTCAAAATATCAAGGACTTGCACCGTTGTCTCAGCTAAATGCGGAGAGCATGTGGCATAACCCAAGATCCCTTCAGGATTGAGAACCGGAATGGCTGCTTCAATCAACTCCAGTTGCAGTTGCGTTAACTCTCTTAAGTCCGCAACTGTGCGACGCCAACGAACTTCAGGTCTGCGTCGAAGTGCACCTAAACCAGTACATGGTGCGTCAATAAGAATGGCATCAAAGCTCTCTCCGTGTTGCGCAACATCTCGGCCATCGCCACACCAAACGCGTGCTCCATGTACAACTTTGCGGACTAGATCAGCTCGTGGTTGCGAAAATTCATTTCCAGTGAAGGTGATATTTCGTTCTCGAGCGATACTAGAAAGTAGTGCAGCTTTGCCACCTGGACCAGCACATAAGTCCAACCATTGCTGCCCACCAGATGCTGCCGCAAAAACCGTTGCAACTAACTGTGAACCTTCATCTTGCACACCAGCTAAGCGATGTTGAATAAGTTCAAGTTTGCCGGGATTACCTTTCAAGGTAACCCCTAGCGTGGAATATGTAGTTGGCTCACCACCTAATGCAATCAAATCCGCTTGTGTGGAATATCCAGGCCATGAAACTAACGTTGGTATTGCTGGCACGTTATTGCTTCGTAATTCCAATTCCACAAGGTCCCACGATTTAAGCAGATCAAAATAGGCCGAGATAATCCAGGCTGGATGAGAATATTGGATAGCGAATTTTTCAACATGATCACTTATAGATTCGAGTGGGGCAAACCACTCTTCCAAACTTTTGCGCGTAACCGCTCTCAAAAGCGCATTCACAAAACTGGCTTGAGATTCACCCAAACGTTTGCGGGCAACTTCTACAGTTGCTGACACCGCAGCGTGATCAGGGATTCGCATTTCATGAATTTGATGGACTCCCATACGCGCCAAATCGACAATGCCTGCATCAACTTCATTCCATGGACGATCGGAGACTTGACTTAAAACCCAATCATGCTTGCCTTGCATGCGTAAGGTTCCATACACAAGTTCTGTTACTAAATTGCGATCTCGCTCATCCAGTGTGGAAGCAGTTAAGGCGGCGGGTAGCAGCAAGTTGGAATAACCAGCATTTCGATTCACTTCAACAATTAAATCAAAAGCTAATAATCTTGAAGCTTCCGGTTTAGGCGCTTTAAATGTATTTCTTCTAGCCTCAACCACAACGTTCCTTATCCAAGAATCGCGCGCCCCTAGACCAATCAATCGCCGACATTTCGCGTTTCCCAGACGGAATTACCGATTCGATAACTATTGCGCCATTGCCCGTACCGACATAACAAAACGAATCTAGAGTTTTCAATTCGCCCGGTTCCAAATCCAATACAGTCTGCGTTGATGACGCTTTTGAAAGCTTGAGAACTTCGCCCCGAAAATTCGTCCACGCGCATGGTTCCGGGAAAAATGCCCGTATTGAATTGAGAATTATCGCTGCTGATGAATTCCAATCGATTTGTGCATCTGCCTTGCTTATCTTTTTAGCTAACGTCCCGATACCCACTTGAGACGCAGGTGATTGACCACTGAGTATCGACTGAAAAACTTGCGGGAGCAGTTGCATTCCAACAAGAGATAATTCCGAAAGTAGTTCCGAACTTCGCCACTCAGGAGCTATATCTACAGTTTGTGTGGCATAAATTGGCCCGGTATCCATTCCAGAATCGAGTTTGAAAATCGTAACGCCAGTGCGAACTTCACCCGCCAAAAGCGCACGCTGTACAGGTGCAGCTCCACGATAATTAGGAAGCAACGAGAAATGCATATTGGCACAACCGTACTTTGGAGCGTCCAAAATAAATTGTGGAAGTAAAACACCGTAAGCGATTGTTAAAAGTAAATCTAGATCAGCAACATATGGCAGGAGCTCGTTAGCATTGGCAGGTTTAACTAATGGAATTGAATGCTGATCGGCCCACAACGCTACTTCCGACTGCTTTAATTCACGTCCGCGACCAGCAGGACGATCAGGCTGTGTGATTACTCGGACTAACTCGTGGCCTGATTCGAGCAACCAGTTAAGTGTTGGAATTGCGACGTTCGGAGTAGCAGCTACCCCAATACGCATTAAGAATTCCGCCCAAAAATTGTATGCGGTGAAGCTTTGATTGTTGGAGTATTTCCCTTTTCTGTTTCAAGATTGAACCACTCTGACTCGCGAATTTCCTTCATTGCTAACTTCCGATTTTCAGGTGTGAGGCGATCAATGAATAAGATGCCATCCAAGTGATCAGTTTCATGTTGTAATGCTCGGGCTAAAAAATCGCTACCTTCTACAACAACTGGCTCACCGAACATATTGAAACCTTTTGCCACAGTGTGTAGTGCCCGCTTAGTTTCATATCGTAAATCTGGGAAGGATAAACAACCTTCCTCGCCATCCTGAATCTCTTCCCCTAGCGTGAGCACGGGGTTAATAAGGTGGCCAAGTACATCATCTACATGCCAGGTGAATACGCGCAATGGAACACCTATTTGCGGAGCAGCTAAACCAGCTCCTGGCGCATCCAACATAGTTTGCGTTAGATCCTCGACCAAATTGCGCAGTTCTTTGTCGAAATCAACAACTGGAGATGCCGGGGTAAGTAACACCGGATCTCCAAAGAAACGTATTTCTTGAATCGACATGCGCAAATCCTATCAAAAAAATTAGAGCGAATATGGATCAATACGCAGCACCGCGTCAGCTTTGCGGGCAATACTGCGACGACGCATTAATTCATGGAGTAACGCGGTCAAAGTTTCACGAGTATCGAGTGGGGACAAAAGTACAATTTTACTTAATTCGGTGTTCACTTTAGTTGGCCCCAGCACCCTCACCTCTTTAGAGATACGGCCATCATCAGCTGCCTGCTTAATACCTATTGCAACAGTGCTCGCTTGATTTGTTGGAAGAGTTAGCACTGCGCTCATGACTGCGGGTGGAAAAACTATCTCACTTCGAGATTGCAACTCCCTTTTAAGTATTGGGGCCGGATTCCAACGGATTAGTGATGAAACGATCGGATGCGATTCGTCAATCGAAAGTAATACAACTCCCCCGCTACGTACTAACGCTGCAGTTTCAAAAAAGAGCTCAATCGCGCGTTCGCTTGCGCGTAAATCGTCATGGCTGAAATAAGTTAAACCTTCAAGAATAACAACTGCAGAATAGCCACCATCGACATATGGCGCGGCTCCGGGCGTACTTAGAACAAAGGAAGGTTTAGCTTCTACCGATTTTTTGATCACGTCGCCAAATGAAAGAACGATAGGAATTTTTGGAAAAGCTCTAGAAATCTCTTCGGCAGCTCGTTCGATACCACGTGAAACAACAAATTTGCGATCTCTACCGCAATACGTACAGGTCCAATCTTTTTGTCGCAACCCACAAATCCGACATGACGGATCAGCTGATTTGCTTGTCAGATGTAGTTTTGAACCGCACGTGCACGTGGCAATATTTCTGCAGTGCGCACAAAGTACAGCATTGGCATAACCTTTGCGCGGCACTAGAAAAAGTACGGGACCTTTAGCCACACTCATCCTAATATCTGCGAATATGCGCCCCGGTAATAAAGTCGAATCGGCCGAAGAAAACGCTTTAACAACGGTTTTAGTAGCAGCATTATCAAAATGAACTTTCTTAGCTTCTATCAGCGCTGCTATATCTATCGAAGGCACATACCCTGTGAAAATGACATTACAACCCTCCATTGCATTGCGCATAAGCGCAATATCTCTGACATTCCAACCAGGATTTCGGATTTCGTAAAATTCGGGTGACGTCTCCTTGAAAACTATAATCGTTGCACCAAGTGCTAAAGGTGCGAAAATTGCGTTACGAGATCCAATGATTACGCGATGGCCAGGCTTGAAACTTGCTAAAAAATCCCCATATCTTTGCGCTCTAGAAACACCACTATCAATTCGAAGAACCTCGCTTTTTCTACTTCCGAAACCATCGAGTAATGCGATTACGTCGCGTTCATCCGGTGCGATAACCAAAACTGACCCAGTTAGCGCATATTCCGAAGCTAATGTGGCAACTTGCTCGTGTGGATTACGATGCGCTGGCAAAGCTTTGAAAACAACTTTTCCGCTTGGTGTTCGCTCAGAATTGGCCAACAACACCGATGATCCAACAAAATCCTTATCAACAGATGCAACTCTGGGAGGAATCGCGCTCTTAATAATCTCCCATGGATTTGTGGCCCAATGCTGGGCCACACTTGTTATCAGTTTCAAAGAACGCGTTGTGGCAACTGCATGAGGCGAAAGAACTTTTGTGACTGATTTTAGTTTGGCTGAACTATCTGAAACTTGCACACGTGCAATTACTAAACCTTCAACCTCACGCGTTCCGAATGGGACCTGAACTCGAACCCCAGTCTTAATGTGGGCAGAAAGTTTCTCGGGTACCTGATAATCAAGCGGGGTGTCTAATTGATAAACACCCGTGTCCACCCACACGCGAGCAACAGGAGAAGCAATTGCAATATCACCAGATGGTGCAGGTGCTACTTGGGACTTGAGTTTAAAAAGCCGTGGCGTTGCCACAATCGTTACTTAATTGCGTTTTGAAGCTCTGTGATCCGGTTGGTACGTTCCCATGCAAATTCTGGGAGCTCACGACCAAAGTGACCATAGGCGCTAGTGAGGGCATAGATAGGACGCAATAAATCCAAATCACGAATGATTGCTGCCGGCCTCAAGTCAAAGACAGTCGTCACCGCGTTTTGAATTTTATTGACTGGAACTGTTTCGGTTCCGAAAGTCTCGACGAATACTCCAACTGGTTGTGCCTTGCCGATCGCGTAAGCGACTTGAACTTCACATCGACGCGCTAAACCTGCGGCAACAACATTTTTTGCAACCCAACGCATGGCATAAGCCGCAGATCGATCTACCTTTGAGGGATCTTTTCCACTGAAAGCTCCACCGCCATGACGTGCCATTCCACCGTAGGTATCTACGATGATTTTACGGCCAGTTAAACCAGCATCTCCCATCGGCCCGCCAATTACAAAGCGTCCCGTAGGGTTGATTAGAGTTTTCAAATCTTTACGAGGTAAATCGATGAGCGAAAGAATTGGATCGATAACGTGTTCAATAATTTCTGGAGTTAACTTCTTGACTACATCTACTTCTTCAGCATGTTGACTAGAGATCACCACAGTATTAAGCGCAACAGCACGATCTCCGTCATACTCGATAGTTACTTGAGTTTTACCATCTGGTCTTAAATACGGTAACAATCCACTCTTGCGAACTTTTGTGAGTTGCTGCGCCAACGCATGCGCTAACCAAATTGGTAGCGGCATCAACTCTTTTGTATCATCACATGCATAACCAAACATCAAACCTTGATCGCCAGCACCTTGAAGATCAAGTGGATCCACTTGCGAACCGACGCGGTGTTCGTATGCATCATCTACGCCTTGAGCAATATCTTGCGACTGCTGCCCAATTGAAATCGAAACGCCACAACTATTTCCGTCAAAACCTTTCTCTGACGAGTTATAACCAATTTCCAAAACCGTGTCACGGACTATTCCCATTACATCGGCATAACCGTTAGTGGTTACTTCACCAGCAACATGTACCTGGCCAGTAGTGATGAGAGTTTCTACTGCTACGCGTGATTTCTTATCTTGGGAGATAAGTGAATCTAGGACGGCATCAGAAATCGCATCAGCGATCTTGTCTGGATGTCCTTCAGTAACAGATTCTGAGGTGAAGAGGCGTTGTGACATTGTCCTAACCTAACTGCTTGAGGGCGTAATCTAGAAGAAGATCGGCAAGCGTGTCTTTGCTGGTTCTGGCGATTGCTATTTCCTGACCGTCTACAAGCACAATCGTACCTTCGGTCTCTTCTTGACCAAAAATGGCGCCATCAGAGACGTCGTTGACATAAATCAAGTCCAGACCTTTAGCTGACATTTTTGTTTTTGCTGATGCAACTAATTCGCGAGTTTCCGCCGCAAATCCCACCATTATCTGGTTCTTTTTTTCAGTCGAGAGTAGTTTGAGTAAATCAGGATTAGCAGTTAAATCTATGTGGGTGTACTGATCTTTCTTAATCTTTTCATCAGCAGTCGATGAGGGTCTGGCATCGGCCACAGCTGCGGTCATTACCAATATGTCACAATCAACAAATGATGCTTGCAACGCCCGGGACATTTGTGCCGCATCCTCTACGTGTTCTATTTCAATTCCGGGCAAGTCATCTATGTCTACATTAGCCGCAATTAAGTGCACGCGTGCGCCTCGACGATATGCCGCTTTGGCAACTGCGATTCCCTGTTTGCCGGAAGATCTGTTTCCAATGTAACGAACTGGATCAATAGCTTCTCGAGTGCCACCAGCAGACACCAACACTTTCTTTCCAGCTAAATCCTGAACATAACCAGTGAGCTCGTTAAATGTATCAAGAATTGATTGAGTTTCCGGAAAACGTCCTGGACCGACATCATTGCCAGTTAAGCGACCTACTTCAGGATCCATTACGGTGAAACCTCGTGATCGTAAAGTTGCAACATTAGCTACGGTGGCTGGATCCGACCACATGGACGGGTGCATCGCTGGCACTAACATCTTCGGTGCATCGCTGGCTAAAACAAGATTAGTAAGCAAATCATCGGCGCGACCAGCTGCCAGCCGAGCAATCAAGTCGGCAGTGCACGGTGCAATTAAAAAGAAGTCAGCAATCTTTCCTAGATTCACATGACGTACTTCATCCACTCGCTCCCACACTTGCGTAGTAACAGGACGCCCAGATAAGGCCTCCCATGTTGCAGCTCCTACGAAATTTAGAGACGCGGGGGTGGGTACGACCGTGATGCGGTAGCCCGCATCTTGCATGCGACGTAAAAGATCGGCAGATTTATAAGCCGCTATTCCTCCACCGATACCGAGAATTACCTCGCGGTTAGTGGAAGACATAGGTGTTGGAAAAATTAAGCGGTAGGTTCGAGATTTTCAATCGTGAGTAAGCCCTCATTGATTTCACGCAATGCGATAGATAGTGGCTTCTCGTGGACGTGTGTTTCTACAAGTGGACCGACATATTCAAGTAGGCCTTCTCCAAGTTGCGAGTAGTAAGCATTAATCTGACGGGCGCGCTTAGCTGCGTACAGAACAAGACTGTACTTAGAACCGCTCTTGTCTAGAAGCTCATCAATCGGTGGATTAGTAATTCCATCCATTTTATTCCCCGCTCAGATCGTATGCTGTGTGAATCCGTATGCGGACTCAAGAGGTGAATGATATCAGTTGAGTTACAACTCGCTCGACGGCATCATTGACGATGACATGATCGAAAAATGAGGCTGCTGCAAGCTCCTCTTGGGCTAATTCCAGCCTGTGTGCCCGGCGTTCGGGGTCATCAGTTCCTCGGCCCTCTAAACGTGCCACTAATTCCTCCCACGATGGAGGTTCAAGAAAAACCAAAATCGCTTGCGGTAAATGCGATTTCACTTGCTTGGCCCCGTCGATTTCTATTTCTAAAAGAACATTTTCCCCTCGAGCTAATGCATCGAGAACTTCTACGCTGGGAGTTCCATATTTATTACCAGCAAACTCTGCCCATTCTAAAAATTCATCCTCTTTCACTCTACGATCGAATTCATCATTGCTGATAAAAAAGTAGTCAATGCCATTGAGTTCATTGTTTCTAGGCGAACGGGTAGTTGCAGAGACACTTACCCAGAAATCCCCTGATTTTCTTAAAAGCGCAGCAACAGTACTTTTTCCGACACCACCTGGACCAGATAAGACAATCAGTTTGCCCGGACGCACTGCATGTGAACTTTTCATAAATTCGCTACGTAATTCCTTAATTTGATGACGCCCTAGTCCGGCAATTCTACGGGTGGCTGAGATATTTAACTTCTCCATAAGCGCGCCAGCGCGGATTTTCCCCACTCCCGACAACGCCTCTAATAACTCCCGTACTCTCATTTTTGCGACCGCTTCATCACTTTGAGCTAATTCCAGAACAGCATCTATCGAATATTCACCATTTTTGATTTTGATCTTGATTTCAGCGCGACGTTTGCGCGATTGAGCTGCTTTCAAAAGTGCTGCGCTGCGCTGCTCCGGAGTCAGTTGTGGAGGTGCGCCCATAGGTTAAATCTAACTGGTGATTGGCTTATTGCAGAATCTGTTCGGCAATTTCAATCGCACGCTCACGCATCGCCGCTGCGCCGTTACTAAAACTTTGCGTAATTGGTCGACCTATGACTACAAAATCCGCACCGGCTTCGATTGCCGCACGCGGAGTCATAGTGCGCATTTGATCATCGCTCCCAGCGGTATCAAGTGGACGGACTCCAGGGGTAATAATTGTTATATCTCCACCAACTGCGGCGCGAATAGCCGAAATTTCAAGAGGAGAACAGACAATTGCTCGAGCACCACCTGAAACTGCTACTCGAGCTAAACCAACTGCAGAATCCAACGCTTGCGATTTGAAACCGATCTCGCTCACATCCGTTTCAGATAAAGAGGTCAAGATGGTGACTCCAGTTACTGAGGTTTTAGGTAAAGCTTCAACGGCAGCTCTTACCATCCCTTGTCCACCTGATGCATGAACGGTGAGAAAGCGCGGTGCCAGATTGGCAACCGCTTTAGCTGCCCCACTTACTGTGTGCGGAATATCGTGCAGTTTTAAATCTAAGAAAATATCAGTTTCACATTCATGTGCAATCTCTAGAACACCTGCGCTACCAAAAGTCAGGAAAAATTCCAATCCTAATTTAATAACTGAGACCACACCATCGGTTGCTTTAACCCACTGCTTTGCGATTGCTAAATCCGGAGTATCTACTGCCAGAACTATTGGCGCTTTCATTATGAACTAAACCTCTTCCGGTCGGTGTGCAAAACCAATAGCTTGGCGCATTGAAGTGAAGCCTTTGGTTACTAAAAGTTCTTTTAGTTCATTTTGAATCGACATTATGGCCGTTGGATTACCAAAACTTGCAGTTCCAATTGAAATTCCACTAGCACCGGCAGCAATCATTTCGAGTGCATCTTTACCACTAGTGACCCCACCCATTCCTAAAATCGGCACTTGTGGCATGGCAGCATGAACTTGGTATATGGCGCGCACGGCGATCGGACGAATCGCCGGACCTGATAAACCTCCAGTTTTGCCACCTAAATGTGGACGCATCGTGTCTACATTTATAACCATTCCTAATACTGTATTAATCAGAGCGAGAGCATCGGCACCAGCATCTACAACACCGCGCGCAATTGATGGCAGGTCAGTTACATCAGGTGAAAGCTTGGCAATAATCGGTAATTCCCCACCAATGGTGCGACGAACGCCATCGATAACTCGTTTAGAGGCTTCGGGATCGCACGCAAAAACTAGGCCACGATTTTCAACATTAGGGCAAGAGATATTTACTTCAATCGCACTAATTCCAGAAACTGAACGTAATTTGCGTGCAAGAGTTGAATACTCTTCAACAGTTTCTCCAGCGATTGAAACAATGATTCTCGATCGTTGCTCTATAAGAAATGGAATGTCTTTAGCAATGAATGCGTCGATTCCTGGACCTTGCAACCCAATGGAGTTGAGCATTCCACTAGGCGTTTCAGCCATACGCGGAGTAGGACGACCAGTTCTGGCTTTCATCATCACCGATTTAGTGACGACTCCCCCGATATCGCTCAAATCAAAAAATTGCGATAGTTCCCGTCCGGAACTGGCACAACCACTTGCAGTGAAAGTCGGAGCTGGAAACCATGCGTTTCCTAGCGTTGTTGAAAAATCTAAAGCCGTCATAGCGTTTTACCAACTTTGTCCCATTGAACATGCGCCCCGTCCATAACTGGCCCATCGATACAGGAACGCTGCATCGTTATATTGCCCTCGGTATCAGAGACTGGAAGTACACATGTCATGCAAATACCAATGCCACACGCCATGGATTCCTCGACTGCACATTGATGAACAACGTCTGTACCCCGTGTGATTGCATCGATTGCCGACAACATAGCCATAGGACCGCATGAATAAATAACTGCGATATTCATATCGTTGATCAAATCACGTATTGGATCGGTGACCCGGCCACTTTGTCCCATAGATCCGTCCTCGGTAAAAATCCGTAATGAGTTTACTGAGCGTTTGCCTTCCATGGGCGCATAAATTTTCGAAGCCGTACTTGCACCTAACAACATATCAACGCGACATCCACGGGCGTTGAGAACTTCAGCTAAACCAAATAAAGGCGCAGAACCATATCCGCCACCAACTAGCAGAACTTGCACTGGTTCGGTCGGAATTCCAAACGCGGTTCCCAAAGGAACAATGACGTCAATGACAGATCCTTCATTCTGTGCACACAACCATTTGCTGCCTTGACCATGGGGGGCGACAATCAACTCCATAGTCCCACCAAAAGTTGAGCTTGATGACACTCGTGATATCGCAAACGCTCTACGCAGAATCATACGCGAATTCTCGCCACCAACATTTATTGCGACGAAATTTCCTGGTTTACACACTGTGGCTAAATCCCCAATATTGATAATTAATTGGTGGTATTGCCCAACGCGCTTATTACTAACGACTGTCGCTAAAATTTGTGAAGCGTTTTTGTTGATCAAAGCCATGGCTAAGCCAACCACTTTTGTAGAGATTTTATCGAAAGTTCACTCGTCTGCAGAAAGCGAATGCCTTCGACTGCAGCGCTAAAACCAGCTGTGGTCGTGATAATTGGAATTGAGCGTTGCACTGCCGCAGTACGAATCAACCAACCATCTTGGCGCGTACCACGACCTACCGGAGTGTTAATCACTAAATCAATATCACCCGAGTTAATAATCTCGACAATAGTGCGCTCCCCCAATGGTCCAGTGCCTTCAGAGTTTTTACGTACAGTTATACAAGTAACACCATGTTGCGATAGATGAGCTGCAGTGCCTTCGGTAGCCAAAATCTTGAAACCGCAATTCATCAAACCAACGGCCGCGTCTATCCCAGATTCCTTATCTTTATCAGCCAGCGAGATAAATACAGTTCCAGATTTCGGCAGTGGTCCGAACGCGGCAATTTGGCTTTTGGCATAACTTTCGCCAAACGTTGGGGCAATTCCCATAACTTCTCCAGTAGAACGCATCTCTGGCCCAAGTACTGCATCTACGCCACGACCATCACTGCGCCGGAATCGATTCCATGGCAATACGGCTTCTTTCACCGAAATACCTTTAGCAACTCCATCGCCGTTCCTCGGAAGTAGTCCTTCCTTGCGAAGCTCGGAAATTGTGGAGCCAACTGCAATTCTTGCCGCAGCCTTAGCTAATGAAACTCCCGTTGCTTTACTTACAAATGGCACGGTCCGCGAAGCTCGAGGATTGGCTTCCAGCACATAAAGTTTAGAATCAGCAATGGCGAATTGAATGTTGATGAGTCCACGGACATCCACACCGCGTGCAATTTTTTCAGTAGCAACTTTGATCTCTTGCAATTGTGTTGCAGTAACTGTCATAGAAGGCAGAACACAAGCACTGTCGCCACTGTGGATTCCAGCTTCTTCTATGTGTTCCATAACGCCACCTAAGAAAAGTTCAACGCCATCAAAAAGCGCATCGACATCGATTTCAATGGCGCTATCTAAAAATCTATCAACTAGAACCGGGCGATCGGGCGTGATATCAGTGGCCCGGGTAATGAATCCAGCTAAAGCCGCATCATCATAAACAATTTCCATGCCTCGACCGCCAAGAACAAATGAAGGACGAACTAAAACCGGGTAACCAATACGTGCGGCGATATTTATTGCCTCCAACTGTGAAGCTGCCATCCCGAATTCAGGTGCAACTAATTCTTGCTGTGCCAAAATATCTCCGAAAGCACCGCGTTCCTCGGCTAAGTTAATAGCTTCTGGACTTGTTCCAAGAATATTGATTCCAGCAGCTTTGAGTCCTGCAGCTAGACCAAGTGGAGTCTGCCCACCCAATTGCGTGATTACACCAAGAACGGGTCCAGCTAAAGTTTCAGCATGAACAACTTCGATGACATCTTCTAGAGTGAGCGGTTCGAAGTACAAACGATTACTTGTGTCATAGTCAGTTGAAACTGTTTCAGGGTTGCAATTGACCATAATGGTCTCGTAGCCAGCTTCGCGTAAAACAAATGAAGCATGGACACATGAATAATCAAATTCAATGCCTTGTCCGATACGGTTTGGGCCGCTACCCAAAATAATGACGGCAGGCGTAGTACGCGAACGAACTTCGGTCTCCTCTTCATAACTTGAATAGTGATAAGGCGTGAAAGCTTCAAACTCGGCAGCACATGTATCTACCGTTTTATAGACCGGGCGAATTCCAAATTGATGGCGTACACGTCTCACTTCATCTTCGGTTAAGCCGCGTAATTGTGCAATCTGCGCATCGGAAAAACCATTTGATTTAGCTTCTCGAATAAGTTCTGCACTTAGCTCTCCTGGTTGGGCAATTACTTGTGCCTGCGTGTTGATAATTTCTAGTTGACGCAAATACCATGGATCTATTTTTGTAGCTTCAAATACTTGCTCAATCGAGGCTCCAGCCCACATCGCTTTCTGGACTTGCTGCAATCGATACTCAGTAGGAATTTTCATCGAGACCAATAGATTCGCCTTCTCTTGTTGCGCGATTTGCGGCCACGTAAAGATGGCTTCTTTGCGCTCAAGTGAGCGTAAAGCCTTCATTAATGCTTCAGAGAATGAACGACCAATGGCCATAGCTTCGCCGACGCTCTTCATTGTTGTCGTGAGGCGCGGATCAGCATCGGCAAATTTTTCGAAAGCAAAACGTGGAACTTTCACAACAACATAGTCCAAAGTTGGCTCGAAAGAAGCTGGAGTGACTTTCGTAATGTCATTTTGAATTTCATCCAGGGTGTAACCGATTGCCAACTTGGTTGCAATTTTCGCAATTGGGAAACCAGTTGCTTTTGATGCTAAAGCACTCGAACGAGATACGCGCGGATTCATTTCGATTACGATAATTCGGCCATTAGTGGGGTTCACTGCGAATTGAATGTTGCAACCGCCGGTATCAACACCAACTTCACGAATAATATCCATGGATAAATCACGAAGTTTTTGATATTCGACATCGGTCAGAGTCATCGCAGGAGCTACCGTTATTGAATCACCTGTGTGTACACCCATCGGATCTAGATTTTCGATGGTGCAGACAATTACTACGTTGTCTTTGTGATCACGCATAACTTCGAGTTCATATTCTTTCCAGCCCAGAATCGACTCTTCCAACAGAACTTCAGAAGTAGGACTATGTCGCAACCCAGCACCAGCTATTTGTCGCAATTCATCCTCATTGAAAGCTATGCCAGAACCTAAGCCACCCATAGTGAATGAAGGCCGCACAACTACTGGGTAATTGAGCGAGACAACTGCGGCGAAGATCTCTTCCATCGTGTGACAAATGATTGATTGTGCAGATTCGCCACCAACTTTTTCTACAATGCCTCTGAAAAGTTCGCGATTTTCGCCGCGTTGAATCGCATCAACATCTGCGCCAATGAGTCGTACGCCATATTTAGCCAGGGTGCCGCGTTCAAACAAACCAATAGCTGCGTTCAGTGCAGTTTGACCACCTAAAGTAGCAAGAACTGCGTCAGGTTTTTCTAAAGCAATAATTTTTTCGATAATCTCGGGGGTAATCGGTTCGATATATGTTGCGTCAGCAAATTCAGGATCAGTCATGATTGTCGCTGGATTAGAGTTCACAAGAATTACGCGAATGCCTTCTGCGCGAAGAACTCGACACGCTTGCGTTCCTGAATAATCAAATTCACATGCTTGCCCAATAACAATTGGGCCACTTCCAATAACTAGAACACTCTTAATCGTAGGATCTAATGGCATTATGCAATCACCTTCGCTGCCATTAATGCAATGAATCTATCGAAAAGATATGCCGCATCATGCGGACCAGCTGCAGCTTCAGGGTGATACTGCACTGAAAAAGCTGCCCGTTCTAGCAGTTGCAACCCTTCTACTACCCCATCATTTAAACTCACATGTGTAACTTCGCCAGGACCATACACGGTAGTGAATTGCGAATCGGTAGGAGCTTTGAGCGCAAAACCATGATTATGCGCAGTGATTTCTACCTTGCCGGTGTTCTTATCGATGACAGGTTGATTAATGCCACGATGACCGAACTGCAGTTTATAAGTCTCAAATCCTAAAGCTCGTCCCAAAATTTGATGACCAAAACAGATTCCAAAAATGGGAATCTGTGCACTGAGAACTTCACGTACTAATTCGATAACCCCAGTCATTGTCGCTGGATCACCTGGACCATTGGATATAAATACTCCGTCCGGTTTAATTCGTGAAATGTCCTCTAACGTTGAATCAAAGGGCATCACATGTACTTCAACTCCCCGTTCGGCCAACATGCGTGGAGTTGCCGCCTTTATGCCTAAGTCCAAAGCCGCAACCGTAAATTTCTTTACTCCAATAGCCGGAACTATGTATGTAACTGGAGTCGATACATCTTTAACTAGATATGCCCCAGCCATCGCTTGCGTCTTACGAACTTCGATGACCATTGCTTCTCGAGTCAGATCCAAACCCGAAAAGATTCCAACTCTCATCGCACCTCGATCGCGCAAATGTCGAGTGATGGCACGAGTATCTACACCTTGAATCCCCACAACATTTTGCGAAATTAATTCGGCCTCTAAATCGTTGTGTGCTCGCCAGTTCGAGGTCAATGTAGAGGGGTTTCTTACTACAAAACCCGCGACCCAAATTTTGCCTGATTCATTATCTTCATTGTTCACTCCAGTGTTGCCAATGTGAGGCGCAGTCATAACCACCACTTGTCGATGATACGAAGGATCGGTGAGTGTTTCTTGGTAACCAGTCATGCCAGTTTGAAAAACAGCTTCGCCAAAAGTTGAACCTGTTGCACCCCAAGAAGAGCCTTCGAAAATCCGTCCGTCATCTAGAACTAAAAAAGCAGCGCTCATTTATCGACCCGCCTTTTCTGCAACTTTACCGTCGATTAGTTGCGGGATTCCATTGAAGAACGTGTGCGTGACTAAGCCCTGCAGTTCATAACCATGGTAAGGAGTATTACGACTCTTAGATTGAACGAGATCGCGATCAACAATCCAATTCTGATTCATATCAATTACCGCGAGATGCGCAGGGGCACCAGCAACGAGTGCTTGCCCATGCATTTCATATCGGCCTATTCGCGCAGGCGCCGTTGACATTCGATCGGCAACTTGCGACCAATCCATTAACTTGGTTTCAACCATGGTTTTGTTGACTATTGAAAGCGCTGTTTCTAAACCAATCATTCCAAAACTTGCTTCTTGCCACTCGCAATCTTTTGACTCACTAGTGTGTGGAGCATGATCGGTTGCAACAATATCAATTGTTCCGTCAGCCAGAGCTTCACGGAGTGCCATGACATCAGATTGCGTGCGCAGCGGTGGATTAACTTTAAAAATCGGATCATAGGATGTTGCTAGATCATCAGTGAGTAGCAAATGATGTGGTGTGACTTCAGCGCTAACTTGAATACCACGAGCTTTAGCCCAACGAATAATTTCAACACCACCGGCAGTAGTAACGTGACAAATATGCAACCGCGATTTCACGTGATCAGCCAGTAGCACATCACGCGCGATGATTGCTTCTTCGGCTATCGCCGGCCAACCTTTTAATCCCAGCGTTGCGCTGATCTGTCCTTCATTCATTTGAGAACCAACAGTCAGCCGGGGCTCTTGTGCGTGCTGGGCTATAACTCCGTCAAACTTCTTAATGTATTCAAGTGCACGTCGCATGACTAATGGATCCGAGACGCAATTACCGTCGTCACTGAAAACGCGCACCCGAGCAACTGAATCGGCCATCGCACCGATTTCTGAAAGTTGTTGACCTTCTAAGCCTTGAGTTACTGCACCGATAGGAAAGACATCCAAATAACCAGCTTCACGTCCTAAGCGGAAAACTTGCTCGACAACTCCGGCGGTATCAGCGACTGGTGAAGTGTTAGCCATCGCCGAAAGTGCGACGAAACCACCTTTAACTCCAGCTTTACTGGCAGTGAGAACTGTTTCTGAATCCTCGCGACCGGGTTCACGCAGATGTGTATGCAAATCTACTAATCCTGGGAGAACTACCGAACCTGTGATGTCAAAAACAACGGCCTTTTCATCTGTAATCCCCTTACCGATTTTGGAAATCTTTCCATCAACTATTAGTAGGTCACTTGTCTGCGATCCGAGTATGGATCCACCTTTTAAAATGTAGCGTTGTTGGCTCATGATTGAACACCTACTTCCAATGGTCCGCCAGCCAGCAAGACATAAAGAATTGCCATTCTTACATTAACGCCATTTGTCACTTGCTCCACGATTACTGAACGCGCACTATCGGCAACATCAGCGGCGATCTCCAGACCACGATTCATTGGGCCTGGATGCATCACTATCCCCTGAGGTGACATCTTTGCCATACGTTCACTATTGAGACCAAAGTAGCGCGAGTACTCGCGTGAATTTGGAAAGAAAAGATCGCTCATACGTTCTTGTTGAACTCGCAACATCATTATTACATCCACATTTGGAATAACGGAATCAAAATCATACGAAATACTAACTGGCCAACTTTCAACACCCACGGGCAATAACGTTGGAGGAGCAACTAGCACCACATCGGCTCCCAGCATCGATAGCAATAAGACATTTGAGCGCGCAACGCGGGAATGCAACACATCACCAACTATCGCAACGCGAATTCCTTGCAAATCTTTTGAACCTTTACCTAAGTGCTTTCGGATGGTGAATGCATCTAGTAACGCCTGACTGGGATGTTCGTGCGTCCCATCCCCAGCATTTATCACACAACCCGACATCCATTCCAAATCTGCAAGTCGTTGCGCAGCCCCCGAGGCCGAATGTCGGATAACCACCGCGTCGGCGCCCATGGCTTGCAGAGTTTGTGCCGTATCTTTGAGCGATTCGCCCTTGCTTAAACTGGAACCTTTTGATGAAAAGTTGATCACATCGGCTGATAAACGTTTGGCCGCAGCTTCAAAGGAGATACGTGTACGTGT
>CAIXDY010000172.1 GCA_903918325.1 uncultured Actinomycetes bacterium | reverse complement strand
TGATGAATTAAAAACGGGTCCACCGGGCCAACCCATTCCCACAAATTGATGCCCATAAATTGTGTACTCCGCGGTCATTAATTTGCCATCGGCTTCGGGCCTTCCGGAACTTTGCAGAACGAATTGATCCCCAAAGATTTCTGAATAGAGGTCGATTGCTTCTTCCAAATTGTTATTGAACCAAAGGAAAGTACGAAGTTGCGCTGATTGGGTCACGTATTTTAAGCCTTGCTCAAAGTTTCTATAAATGTGAGTGAGTTTTGAAATATTAGTTCTTGGTCGTAATCCAGAGTGGCTACGTGGTAACTATTAACTAACTCAATTCGTGACTTATTAGTAGAAGCAACACCAGCCATGATAATTTCGGTGTTACTGACCGGCAAAGTGTGATCCTCAACAGAATGAAACAATTGCAAAGGCACAGTGACTTTATTCAAATTCCTACGTGTAATTTTTAACATCTTGAGTAATTCATGAACGCCACGAGTTGGCAAAGCGTCATAGCCGTGCTCGGTAATGCCTGGACGTTTGATGTCATCCCCCACGCTAGAGCGCAGTTTCTGAAAATGTGAAATGAGATAGGCCAACTGATGTGGCATAAATTTCACATGAATCATTGGGTTAACCAAGATAAGGCCAGTAAGCCGCGCGTTATTTTCTACGGCGACATTGAGTGATGTTCCGCCACCCATTGAAAGACCACACAAAAAAACGCGGTCGCAAGTTTTATAGAGTGTGTCTAATTCGCGCTGAACTTTTTCCGGCCACTCTCGCCATTTCACTCGGTTCAGATCGGCGGGCACAGTTCCATGTCCAGGCAAAAGCGGAACGCTGACTGTGTAACCCTTCCCGTGGAGAAACTCTGCCCACGGACGCATTGAAGGAGGTGATCCGGTAAAGCCATGCACCAGCACAATCCCAGTGCGCGCATTCTTACCCGAGCCTTGAGCTGACCAATCCTGCATCCACCCTGGAGGTGCGGTTTCAACTGCCATGGAGTTAACAATACGCATGATGTCAATGACAGTGCAATCACTTACGATGTGACTCATGCACCTTTCAGAAACAACTTTTATAGTCCTGGATCTGGAAACATCCGGTGCCGCGCCATCAACGGGCGCCGGAATAACTGAGATTGGTGCAGTGAAAGTTAAGGGTGGTCAGGTAATTGGTGAGTTTCAAAGTTTCGTAAACCCAGGTGTTGCAATCTCGCCTTTCATAACCGAACTCACTGGAATTACTGATCGCATGCTTGAAGGTGCGCCAACAATTACAGAAATATTTCCCACATTCCTGGAATTTTTAGGCCCCGAAACTGAGAATGTTTTAGTGGCTCACAACGCACCTTTTGATATTGGTTTTTTAAAAGCTGCAGCGAATTTCTTAGAACGTCCTTGGCCCACACACCATGTGGCCGATACCGCCCGATTAGCGCGATATGTACTCACCAAAGATGAAGTGATTAACTGCAAACTCTCAACACTTGCCGCTTTTTTTGGTGCAACAACCTCGCCCAACCATCGCGCACTCGATGATGCCAAAGCAACCGTAGATGTTCTACATGGGATTATTGAGAGGTTGGGAAGTTTTGGAATTACTACCTTGCCAGAATTTAAGAAGGTGAAGAAGCGGCTAGTTTCTGGGTGAGCTCGGCCCATTGTGTAAGCAAAGTCGTGGCTGCGCCAGAATCAATTGCGCGAGTAGCGCGATCAATACCCGCTGCAATTCGATCGTGTAGTGAGTCCTCCATCGCACCTTCGTATGCTGCAATTGCTGCAGCAGCATTGAGCACTACGGCATCGCGTGGAGCGCCTTTTTCACCATTAAATATTGCGCGAGTAATTGCAGCATTTTCCGCTGCATCTCCACCGACCAGCGCTGAAATTGGCGCACGTGCGATATTAAAATCTAAAGGATCCAAACGATCACTGCTTATCTCGCCTTTGCCAATTGAGAGAACCGATGTCGTAGTGGCTAATGTAATTTCATCTAACCCATCGTCGCCACGAAAAACAAAACCATCTACGCCTCTATCCCCCAATACTTGCGCCATCACTAAATGCATGCGCTCATTTGCCACTCCAATAGCAGCTGCTTGCGGCTGAGCTGGATTTGCCAAGGGCCCCAAAATATTGAATACCGTTGGCGTGCCCAGTTCTTTACGTGCCGGCGCCGCAAAACGCATTGCTGGATGAAAAACAG
>CAIXDY010000171.1 GCA_903918325.1 uncultured Actinomycetes bacterium | reverse complement strand
TGTTTGGATCAATTCCAAAGCGTGCTGCATTTTTTGCTACCCACAACAAACCGGCATAGCAATCATTAAATGGTGTTGGGAATGGGTGCTCAGGTGCTTTTTGGTAGTTAATGCCAATAACGACAAAACCAGTTTCAGCTGCAATGTTTGACATCTGCGGTGCGTATCGAAGTGTCCAGCTAAATATCCAGCCGCCACCATGGAAGTACACAAGTGCCGGTGCGTTCGGCTTAACATTTTTAGGTCGAAAAATTACGGCATGCAAATCTGCTGTGGGGGAGGTGAAGTATGTGTGTTCCACATTCACATCTTTAGATTCCGGACCGGCATACATTAAGTAATCACCGGCATCTGCCCGACGTTCTTCCAACGTTGCATCAGCAGGCAACGGATTATTAACAGCGGTGTAGTCAAGGAAAGCTTTAACTTCTGGGCGCATGGTCATGGGCAGAAGAGTAATCTAAAAAAGCTAAATAAGTTCCTTAGACTTTTGCAGTTACTAAACCACTAGCTATATGCAAGCTCTTATTAGCCCGCTTAGCCACACTGGAATCGTGGGTAACCAAAATAACCGTGATGCCTTGCTGCTGATTGAGGTTAACCAGCAGATCGATTATCTGATCTCTAGTTTCTTCATCCAGGTTTCCAGTTGGCTCATCGGCCAAGATAACTTCAGGATTCTTAACAAGTGCACGAGCAATTGCTACGCGCTGTTGCTGCCCACCTGAAAGCTCGGCCGGTAAGTGACTAGCGCGATCAGCTAATGAGACTGATTCCAAGGCAGCCATGGCGCGCTTTTCACTATCAGATTTGCTGACACCTTGAGGAACTAATGCTGTCTGCACATTTTCAAGAGCCGTCAGCGTTGGAATTAAGTTGTAGTTCTGAAAAACAAAACCGATTTTCCTGGCGCGCATCTCGGTCAATTTAGATTCGCTCAGTTTTTCTAAGTGATCATCGGCTAAAGAAATAGTTCCAGAAGTTGGTTGATCCAAACCACCCAACATCTGTAGCAACGTTGATTTGCCACCACCAGTTGGACCCTGGATCGAAATCAAGTCACCGCGAGTAATCTCGAGATTCACATTCTTGAGCGCCTGAACCTTTTTATTGTTCTGGCTGTAACTCTTATTGAGATCTTTCAGCGAATAGAGAATTGTGTTAGTCATTATGCAGCGCTCCTTAATGCCACGGCAGGACTCAATCGAGATGCCCGCCAACTTCCGAATGAACCTGCAATTAATCCGCCGATGATTGCTATTGCTACTGCAACTATTAACGTTGAAATATTCATACCAATATGAAGTTTGAGAGTAGTTGCATTTGCGGCAGCTCTTCCAAATCCAGTTCCACGGCCACCGAAACCACCAGCTGGGGGAGTAAAGCCTGCACCTCCACCACCACCGCCAAATCCGGCACCAGGCCCACCAGCACCAAATCTTCCTGGTCTAGCAACTGCTGCTGAAAGTGTTGGTGCAACTGAGTTAACAACAAAGATTCCAACTAGCCCCAGTATCAAACCAATGACTGCTCCGATGAAACTAGTAACGAGTGATTCACCCATAATTTGTCGAACAATTCGGCTGGTTTTCCAGCCCATTGCCTTAAGCGTTCCTAATTCACGAATTCTTCGAGTTACGCCAGAAGTAGTAAATAAAATTGCTATCAAGAAGGCAACTAACAAAACAATTATTGAAAGCCACTTGCTTAAAGCATTTACCAACGTAGAAGCCGAACTCAATGAACCAGAGAGGTTTTGAGCCAAATCTGCTTGAGAAGAAACTGTGGCATCAGGTAGCAAAGCCTCAATACTCTTTTGCACGCTGCCAGTATTTGACGATGAGTCAGCAGACACATAAACATTTGTAAGAAGGCCGGCACTTGATGACAAAGTTTGAGCTTGGCTAAGTGGGATATAAACATTTGAAGCAGTTTCAGGTGATGCTGAAGCCGAAGCCACAGTTCCAATTACCGTAAAAGCCTTTCCCCCCACATTAAATGTTGCACCGACTACAATTTTTTGAGCAGTTGCATAAGTTGCATCAACTAGCGCATTCATTGTTGTTGCATCGGATGCTTGGAAGTTACGGCCACTAGTTACATTCACGCCACTGAGTGGACCAACAGTTGCTCCCGTTGGATCAACGCCTTCAATACTTGTCATATCCACATTGAAGTTTCCGCCACCAAATCCGCGACGCCCACCTGCATTTGGATCTTGTGGTGCAGTTGGAGTTGTTTGGGCTTGTGTACCCGTAGTGATACTTCCCTTAAATACAATTTGAGATAAGCGCAACGTTCCGGCAGCTTTTGCTACGCCTTTAGTACTTGAAATCTGTGAAAGTGTATTTTGATCAAAAGTTCCAGAGAAACGAGGAACTGTTAATCGAGTTTGACTGAGAGCGGTTGTACCACCCGCATCTGGACCACCCGGGCCGAAATTAAATCCTCGACCATCTTGTGTTGGTTGCACACTCTTAGTGACACTAATGTCGGTACCAATTCCATAAAGCCCACTCAGAACGGTTTTCTGCGCATCGCCAATTCCGGCTGAAGCTGCGTTAACTACGATTATCAAACCAATTGATGTTCCTAACGCAATTGCCACTAATAAAGTCTGACGTTTGCGTTGATTTAATTCTCTGCGCAGATAAGTAAAAAACATTGGGCCTCCGTGAACCGTTAGGTTGATCAGTTGGAAACCTAAGGGTTGGAGCCTGAAGTTGGGGGCATTTTTTGCTGAGAATGCAGTGTGAGTATCTATGTGACCCTAAATCCTGAGCGTGAAAACCCGTGTAGCTACTCCCTGATCATTGAAAAAACTTAAGGGCTAACTAAGACCTTTGTTTCTACAAATGTTGTAATCGTTTTAGAACTGATTTTCTTATACCCACTTGGGCAAGCAACGGCAATCACGGTCTTTTTTGTACTTCCTTTTTGGCACACTAGCTGAGTCGCTTTAACGGCCTTATATAAAGTTGTGTAACTAGGAGATGGTGAAGGCGTTGCCGATGCTTGTGCGACCGGCTTTTGCGTAGGTGTTGCACTTGGTTGTGCGACGGGCTGTTGCGTTGGTTGCGCAACTGGTTGTTGTGGCCCACCAGGTTGTTGTCCACCAGGTTGTGGCGGCCCACCCATTCCTGGCATTCCACCAATGCCACCAGGTTGTCCACCAGCTGATTGAGTGATTGCAGGAGTTCCGGCAAAACAGTTGATTGTGGATCGATTGCTTTTTTCCTGGGTTAATACATAGTGATATACACCGGCGGGAAATTCAGGAGTTGCACTTGTAATTCCATTACATGCATCTAGTTGCGCAGATGTTACAAGTTTTCCATTTATATCTTTGTCCCCATAAATAAGGAATCCATCAAATGCGATGCCCAAAATATGTGAAGGCCCGCCAACTTTATCGATGACCGAGGTTACACATGGAGGCATGCCGTGATAGTGGTACATACCGCCCATACCGGGGTGACCATTGCACTCATCTAGAAAGCCCCACTTCACGCCATTGGAATCCGTTAAATAAACATTTCCCGTAACAGCAACGGTTTTACCATCACCTTCATAAGGGTTATAAATAACTGCACCATTGGCCAATATTCCAATAGGTCCTAAAGATGTTGATGTAACTGACGCTGCTTTAGTTGGGTTCAGAGTCATTGTGTAATTTAAATTCTGCGCAGAAACTAATTTGCTCGCTAAATCAAGGGTGACATCGCTAGAACTTAATGGAACAACTACGCCTGCATTTGGCTTGGCATATTTTTCTGCCATCCAATTGGGAAGACCATCAGATGCAACAACCACGCTGTCTCCAGAGAAGCTCACTTTCACATTACTAAACCACGATGCTTGTGAAATTGCGGTTTGTTGAGGAGTTGCGGCATGACTGGCTTGCGCAAGTGCAACGGCAGCCACCCAAGGCAACACCGGTGCCAAAAGAAGTGCAATGAGTTTCTTGGCGCCAGAGTGAGTGCGCGCGTTTGCAGCTGGATTTGTCATTGATCTCCCCGTATGGCTAATCCTTAGGCTGATGAGTTTAAGT
>CAIXDY010000170.1 GCA_903918325.1 uncultured Actinomycetes bacterium | reverse complement strand
GCGCGGAAGGTGAGATCGCCATCGTTTGTCAGCAAAATAAGACCCTCGGAATCTTTATCTAATCGGCCGACGTGAAAAAGCCGTTCTTTTCTTAAGTCGATAAAGTCACTCAGAGAAGGGCGCCCATCGGGGTCGTACATGGTAGACAAAACGCCTTTAGGTTTATGAAGTACTAAATAACTCTTAGACAAAGACCGGGAAATTGTCTCACCATCAACCATCACTTCAACTAAATCTGGGTCGAATTTGCTGCCCATCTCTCGGATTGTGATTCCATCAACGGATACTCGGCCCGACTCTATGAGTTCATCAGCCCCGCGACGACTAGTAATTCCTGCATCAGCGATTATCTTATTAAGGCGCATCTGGCCCATGGCTATCCTCCCGACAGTCAGGAGGAAAGAGTACCTCGAAGCCTAGTCGGTTAGCGAATCGAGGATTTCGTCCAGGCCATCCAGGTTGGGCAGGTACGGCGCTAAAGCTGGCAAATCAGCGAGTGAGTTGAGCCCTAGGCGCTCTAAAAAGTAGCTGGTGGTCTTATAGAGAATTGCCCCAGTTTCATGCTCAATCCCGGACTCTTCAACAAGGCCGCGAGTAATCAGAGTCTTCATAACCGCTTCAACGTTCACGCCGCGAATAGCTGAGACCCGAGCACGCGAGACTGGCTGGCGATAAGCGATCACTGAAAGCGTCTCCAGGGCGGCCTGGGTCAACCTAGATTGCTGCCCATCTAAAACAAATTTTTCTACAACTGCACTGAATTCTGGATGGCTGTAGAAGCGCCATCCCCCGTTGATTTTGCGCAACGAAAAGCCCCGCTCGTCGTAGGTGGTCTCTAAATGCGCTAGAGCCGCCTCGATCTCTTCAACAGTCCTTTCTAAAACCTGCGCCAAAACAATCTCCGACACCGGTTCATCAACGACCATCAAGATAGCCTCGATGGAACGCTCAACTTCTACATTAGACATTCTCACTACCTTCTGTTGCCTGGTCATCTTCTGCAATCACTGGAATATCAAACTCATCGCTAATTTCCACATCGCCGGACTCAGAGCCAGTCCAACTGATCTGAAGTTCTCCCATGGCGATTACTTGGTTGAAGCGCAGAACCCCTTGGCGGTAGAGGTCGAGAAGGGCTAAAAATCGAGCCACCACTACGAGAGTATTTTGTGCATCGGAGACTAGATTTCTAAAACTCATCGACTTTGATTTGCGCAAAGCCTCAACTACTAGTCGAGACTCCTCGGCCACGCTGACCAAAGGAAGGTGGAGATGCTCAACGCTGACATGTGGAGAGCTCTTTGGCGTGAGAACGCGTTCGGCTATGGCGGCAAATCGGGCTGGGCCAACTCCGATGAGAACCTCAGGCAGGAGTGCACTCAAGGTGGAATCAAGGGCAACAACTCGAGGGAAGAACTTATCGGCCACCGTAATGCGCTCGCTGAAGGTCGCCGCGATCTCTTTGAAAGCGCGATATTGAAGTAGGCGGGCGAAGAGAATGTCACGGGCCTCAAGCAGCGCTAGATCTTCTTCATCCTCAACCTCACCACTTGGAAGTAAGCGGGCAGCTTTGAGATCCAACAGCGTTGCCGCTACGACCAAGAACTCAGTGGCTTGATCTAAGCGCCAACCCTCACCAGAGGCCTCCAGAGCCCTGATAAAGGCGATGAATTCATCGGTTACTAAGCTCAAGGAGATCTCAGTGATATCCATCTTGTGCCGCGAAATGAGCTGTAACAAGAGGTCGAAGGGTCCATCGAAGTTATCTAAGTGAACGGAGAATGCTCCGGCAACGGCATTTACATCCGTTGACTCTTCTACCGATAAATCCATGGCCTCACCCTACTTCACAGTTGCCCGAGTTATGGGTAACGCGTAGGCTCCGGCACACAAGTTAGGAAAAGAGGTTTGACGCTTGAACGCTAAATCGACAAATCAAGAAGATGTTGCCACTACTGCAACGTTGCTTGGTAAAAAAGCTACTTCCATCCCGCTCCCCCCACCAATTAGCGAACATGGCAATGCAAAAGTAGTTGCCATCTTCAATCAAAAAGGCGGAGTGGGTAAAACAACTACAACAATCAATCTCGGTGCTTCCCTTGCCGAACTTGGTCGTCGTGTTTTGCTTGTCGATTTCGATCCTCAAGGTGGTTTATCTCTAGGCCTTGGTGTCAACGCCCATTCCCTGCCCCTTGAGCAGACTGTTTACTACGCGTTGATGACACCTACTGCCAACGTCGATTCAATTGTTTTGAAATCAGCCGTTCCGGGTCTGGATTTTCTGCCAGCTAACCGTGATTTAGGTACTGCCGAAACAACTTTAGGCGCAGAAATCGGTGGCCAACAGTATTTGAAGCGCGCACTTGGTTCTCTGCGTGATTATTACGATGTAATTTTAATTGACTGTCAACCAACTATGGGTCAACTTACGATCAATGCTTTAGTAGCAGCTGATGAAGTAATCGTTCCTCTGCAATGTGAATATTTCGCACTCCATGGTTTCATTGAATTAAAGGGCAATCTAGATAAAGTTAAAAACTTTCTCAATCCAAATCTGCGCCTCATTGGAATTTTGGCAACGATGTACGACAAGAAAACTTCACACAATCGTCAAGTTCTTGAGCGCATTCTTGAACAGTTTCCTACCGATGTATTCGAAACAATTATTGCAAAAACTATTCGATTCCCAGAAACAACTGTTGTTGGCGAACCGATCACGACCTATGCAACATCATCAGGTGGCGCAGCGTCGTATCGTCGCTTAGCACGTGAACTAATTGCCCGAGGAGGCGCACGATGACACGCAGAGCAAATCTTCCAGGAGCTGACGAACTATTTCGTTCAACTTCGCCAGCACTCACTGCAGTACCAGCACAAAGTGAGGCCCCAACTGCATTAGTCCCCCCAGCAATTGCGACACCAAAGGCGCCTTCAAGCAAAAAAGGCGTCCGCACTATTGCCCGTCGCCGAGTTACTACTGCTGATCGTTCGCCTTCTGGCCGAGAGCGTCATGATGAAAAAATCACGGTTTATCTGTCTCCAGATGAACTATTTGATTTAGATCAAGCGCGTTTGCAACTTCGTGGTGATTTAGGTTTAGCTGCGGATCGAGGTCGTATTGTCCGTGAGTCAATCGCGGTAATCATCGCCGACCTTGAAGCTAAAGGTGATCAAAGCATTCTTGCTAGACGCCTTCGGGGTTTATAAAACTTAACTTCGAGCTCTCGGGTGAGCTAGTGAATAACTTTCCCGAACTTTATCGATAGTTATAAGCGTATAAATTTGAGTTGTAGTCACTGAAGCATGTCCCAGTAGTTCCTGCACTACGCGAATATCTGCCCCGCCGTCTAATAAATGTGTGGCATAGGAATGACGGAAAACGTGCGGGGAGACTTTTGAAGTGATACCCGCATCGTGCGCAGCCTGCATGACAATATTCCACGCTGATTGTCGAGTGATCCTGCCACCTCGAGAATTCAAAAAAAGCGCTGGAATATTCTTTGCAGTTTTTGCCGCCAAATCCGGGCGAATTCTGACCAGATAATCGTTCACCGCTTTCGTGGCGAAGCTACCCAGCGGCACAATTCTTTCCTTAGAACCTTTCCCGCGTAATTTTAAAGTCATCAAGTTGCCTTCATCAGTCTCAATAGCATTGAGATCGGCAAGATTGATACCTATCAACTCGCTGACTCTTGCACCGCTACTGTACAAAAGCTCAACCAGAGTTTGATTACGCAAAGAAATTGGATCACTCTCACGATATGCGGCATTAATCATCGCCATAATTTCATCTACAGTTAAAGCTTTTGGCAGTCTGCGTTGGGACTTCTTAGATTCAATTTCCAACGTGGGATTACTTATGGAGTATTCGCTATTGAGGTGTTTGAAAAACGAACGCAAAGTAGAATCTATGCGATTTACACTCGTGCTCGATAAGCCAGCAGTTTTCAACGTGACCTCAAAATCTGAAATTATTGCCGGAGTTACGTCGCTGCAATTTCGACCATTGAGAAAAATTTCAAACTTCGCCAGATCTCTCCGATAAGCCGCGATCGTATTTGTCGACAGCCCACGTTCAATAGTCAAAAAATTAAGAAATGACGAAACAGCTAAATCAAAGTTCAACGCTTGCATACCCATGAGCTTTTGCTACTGCGGCATAATAAATTCCGCCCTCATGCACATTGAGGCCTTTACTTAAATCAGGGTCAGCCTTACATGCATCTCGCCAACCGAGTTTTGCTAACGACAAGGCGTACGGCAAAGTTGCATTAGTGAGCGCGTAAGTACTAGCTACAGGCACTGCCCCCGGCATATTTGCAACACAATAAAAAACTGAATTATGTACTTGGTACGTGGGTTCGGCATGCGTCGTAGGTTTTGAGTCCTCAAAACAACCACCTTGATCAATTGCAATATCCACCAGCACAGAACCGAGTTTCATTTGTTTTACTAAAGCGTTCGAGACCAATTTTGGTGCTTTTGCACCGTGGACCAACACGGCCCCAATAACAAGGTCTGCTGCTCTTACTTCTCTTTCAATTGCATGTTTTGATGACATCAGGGTTTTGATTCGGCCCCCATACGTGGTGTCGATGTACTGCAAACGATTAATTGAGCGATCAATAATGGTTACATCGGCGCCCATGCCTATGGCAATAACGGCAGCATTTAATCCAGCCACTCCCCCGCCAATTACAACAACTTTTCCTGGAGCAACTCCTGGAACACCACCTAAGAGCACGCCTCTTCCACCAGGAGGTTTTTGTAATGCTGTAGCTCCTACCTGTGTTGCTAATCTGCCCGCTACTTCACTCATTGGAGTCAACAGTGGCAATTGACCGTCAACTTCAACGGTTTCATAAGCAATAGCCGTAGTACCACTGGCGATCAAAGCATCGGTACATAATTTCGAAGCTGCTAAATGCAAGTATGTGAAAAGTATTTGTCCTTTACGAAGTAAGTGATACTCACTTTCGATGGGTTCCTTCACTTTTAAAAGTAAGTCCGCTTTCGCCCACACTTCTGCAGCGTTCGAACAGATCTGTGCACCGACGGCAGTGAAATCTTCATTGGAAATTGCAGAGCCCAAACCCGCGCCATCCTCAATCAATACGGTATGGCCCGCAACAACAAACTCTGCGACGCCTTCAGGTGTAATGGCAACTCGTGATTCGTGGACCTTAATCTCTTTCGGAACACCAACGATCATTTACTAGCCTTTCGCTGCTACCGCCGCTTTTATTAAACCTACGAAAAGTGGGTGAGGTTTCGTTGGACGAGAACGCAACTCAGGGTGAGCTTGTGTTCCAACATAGTAAGGATGCACCTCTTGTGGCAGTTCTACAAACTCGACGAGGTCACGCTCCTTGAACATCCCCGAAAAGGTCAGTCCAGCGTCTGCAATCTTTTGTCGATATTGATTGTTGACTTCATAACGGTGACGGTGGCGCTCAGAAATTTCCAGTGAACCATATGTTTGCGCAACTACTGAACCTTTGAGTAGATCTGATTTATACAGACCTAAACGCATCGTCCCGCCCATATCACCATCTCCAGCAACAACATGTTTTTGATCATCCATAGTTGCAATTACCGGTGTTCCGGAATCTGAAAACTCTGCAGATATTGCATCCTTAATTCCAGCCAAATTGCGCGCGGCTTCGATAACCATGCATTGCAAACCTAAACATAAACCTAAAGTTGGAATTCTATTTTCGCGCGCAAATTTTAACGCCCCAACTTTTCCTTCAATGCCGCGAATCCCAAAACCACCAGGAACAACTATCGCATCTACATCACTGAGGTGCTTGGCTGCGCCTTCGGCGCTTTCACATTCGTCACTTGGAATCCAAACGATTTCAATTTTAGCTTCATTAGCAAACCCTCCGGCCCGTAACGCCTCAGAGACCGACAAATATGCATCCGGCAAATCGATGTACTTTCCAACTAGACCTACTCGTATGTGATGTTTAGGATGATGGACTTTATGAAGCAGGGCATCCCATTCACCCCAAACAACTTCGTGACCTCCTAAATCAAGGCGCTTGACTACATATGAATCTAAACCTTCTGAATGCAGAACTTTAGGGATGTCATAAATTGACGGCGCATCCATGGCCGCAACTACGGCTTCTAAATCAACGTCGCACATCAAAGAAATCTTCTTCTTTACTGATGCCGGAATTTCACGATCAGAACGCAAAACAATGGCATCGGGTGCGATACCAATGCTGCGCAGTGCCTGAACTGAATGTTGAGTTGGTTTAGTTTTCAATTCTCCTGAAGGTCCGATGTATGGAACTAAAGAAATATGCAAATAGAAAACATTGTCTCGACCAACCTCTTGGCGGATTTGGCGGATTGCTTCTAAAAATGGTTGTGACTCAATGTCTCCAACAGTTCCACCAACTTCAGTTATGACAACGTCGATATCAGGTGCTGCCATAGCTCGAATGCGTTCTTTAATCTCATTGGTGATATGCGGGATAACTTGAACGGTTTCACCTAAATACTCACCGCGTCGCTCACGTGCGATGACGCGGGAATAGACCTGTCCGGTAGTCACATTGGCTGAACCGTGAAGATTTGTATCTAAGAAGCGTTCATAATGGCCAATATCTAAATCGGTTTCCGCGCCATCATCAGTAACAAAGACTTCACCGTGTTGGAATGGGTTCATGGTGCCGGGATCCACATTCAAGTAAGGATCGAGTTTTTGCATTGTCACGCGCAGGCCGCGTGCTACTAATAACCGCCCGAGAGAAGATGCTGTGAGGCCTTTGCCGAGTGAAGAGGCGACCCCGCCTGTTACAAATAAATGTTTAGTTACATGAGGTTGGCCCATGGGAGACCAACCTATCATCGCTTTGACTACCCGGCCGACAATGGCAGTTCGAGCAGTTCGGCGGCGTGTTCGCGGGCGCTCACTGAGCTCTCCATGCCGGCGAGCATACGAGCGATTTCTTCAATTCGAGTTGTTGGTGAAAGTTGGACAACATTACTCTCAGTGACAGATCCATCTGAATTCTTAGTAACTAGAAAATGCGAATCTGCCCAAGCCGCAACTTGTGGCAGGTGTGTAACAACAATAACTTGAGCATGTTTGGACAAAGCGTGGAGTCGACGCCCCACTTCAATCGCGGCTTTTCCACCTACTCCTGCGTCGACCTCATCAAAAACATAAGTCCCAACTGGATGTGTCGCTGCAACAACTACTTCTAGTGCCAACATCACTCGTGACATCTCTCCACCACTTGCGCCTTTTGCAAGTGCAACTAAAGGCCCGTCCTTATGCGTTTGAATAAGCATTGAAATCTCATCACAACCTAAGATCGTGAAATCAGATTCTTTGAGCGATGAATAGTCCGCACTTTCAACCACACAATGAAATGAGGTATGTGGCATCGATAGTTGTTGAATCTCGGTGGTAGTTTTCTTTGATAGTACCAATGCATTATCACTGCGAATCTGAGTGAGAGCTTTTGCCGAGGCAAGTAACTCCTTTTTAACATTGAGTAGATCTCTCTCCAACTCCTGCAGTTTTTCGTCACCACCTTCAAGGTCGGTAATCGCATTTTTTGAGTTTTCGTATCGCTCGATAAGGGCGTCAACTTCATCGTCTGCCGATAATGCATCACCATATTTCTTAATGAGTGATGTGATTTCGGATTTGCGGCTGTTGAGGTAATCCAAACGCGCTGGATCGGCCTCCAAATCACTTAAGTACGATGATAATGAGGCACGGGAAT
>CAIXDY010000169.1 GCA_903918325.1 uncultured Actinomycetes bacterium | reverse complement strand
CGAGAAAGCGAGCTTTCGTGATTCAAACCGAAAGCCCTCGTGATCAGATAAATAAGGAGTACTAAAGAATGGCATTAACACCAGAAGTAACTAAGCAAATCGTCGCAGAATTCGGTTCTACTCCTACTGACACGGGAAGTCCTGAAGCTCAGGTCGCTTTGCTATCTAAGCGTATTGATGAGATTACATTTCACTTGAAAACCAACCCACATGATCACCACAACCGTCGTGGTCTGTTGTTGTTAGTAGGTCGTCGTCGTCGAATTCTTCAATATCTTGCTAAGACAGATATCAACCGTTACCGCGTGATTATCGAGAAGCTCGGTATTCGCCGCTAATTAAGTAATACCTACACCACTTCATGGGCGATGGTCCTCGGTAGTGGTTTCCGTACCGTTACATATGGTGCGTGAACTTCGATCGAAGATTCATTTTCCTCCTGTGGGTAGTAAACATGATGCAGCTTTTAATGAGTTGCGTCCATAGGAATAAAGGAGGACCCATGGAGGGTCAAGAGGTTCAGTCAGCCGTTGCAGTTATTGATAACGGAAAATTTGGAAAACGAGAGATTCGTTTTGAAACCGGTCGCCTAGCGCGCCAAGCAGCAGGAGCAGCAGCAGTTTACTTAGATGATCAAACAATGATCTTCTCAGCAACAACTGCATCAAAGACTCCTAAAGATCAATTTGATTTCTTTCCTTTAACAGTTGATGTTGAAGAGAAGATGTATGCAGTTGGTCGTATCCCAGGATCATTCTTCCGTCGCGAAGGTCGTCCATCAGAAGATGCAATTTTAACGTGTCGTTTGATCGACCGCCCATTGCGTCCCTCATTTGTTAAGGGACTTCGTAATGAAGTTCAAATCGTTGTAACTGTTATGGCACTTGATCCAGACCACATGTACGACGTGATCGCAATCAATGCCGCATCAATGTCAACGCAGCTTGCAGGTCTTCCATTCTCTGGTCCAATCGGTGGCGTTCGCGTTGCTTTGATTGAAGGACAGTGGGTTGCATTCCCTAATCATTCACAGGTAGCAAATGCTGTCTTTGACATGGTTGTTGCTGGTCGCATTAGCGATGATGGCGATGTTGCAATCATGATGGTTGAAGCAGAAGCTACAACACAGACAATTGAGCTCATCAAGGGCGGAGCACCAACTCCTAATGAAGAAGTTGTTGCACAAGGTCTCGATGCTTCAAAGCCATTTATCAAGATTCTCTGCGACGCACAGTCAAAGCTTGCAAAGGTCGCAGCCAAGCCAACCGCTGAATTCCCAGTCTTTCTTGATTACCAAGATGATGTTTTCGCTGCGGTTGAAAAGGCAGCTGGAACAGATCTTGCAAAAGCGTTAACAATTTCTGGTAAGCAAGAGCGCGAAACAAAGATTGATGAGATTTCTGCATCCACTAAGGAAAACGTTGGAGCAGCCTTTGAAGGCCGCGAAAAGGAAGTCCCTGCAGCGTTCCGTTCACTTACAAAGAAGTTAGTTCGCCAACGTGTATTGCGTGACAAGATTCGTATCGATGGACGTGGATTGCGCGACATTCGTGCACTCTCTGCAGAAGTTGAAGTAATTCCACGTGTTCACGGTTCAGCAATCTTTGAGCGTGGAGAGACCCAGATTCTTGGAATCACAACACTTAATATGCTTAAGATGGAACAACAGCTTGATACGTTGAATCCAGAAAATCACAAGCGTTATATGCACAACTACAACTTCCCACCATATTCAACTGGTGAAACAGGTCGTGTTGGTACACCAAAGCGCCGCGAAATCGGTCACGGTGCACTTGCTGAACGCGCATTGATTCCAGTTCTACCAACTCGCGAAGAATTCCCTTACGCAATTCGTCAGGTTTCTGAAGCCCTTGGTTCAAATGGATCAACATCAATGGGTTCTGTATGTGCATCAACGCTGGCGCTTTATAACGCAGGCGTTCCACTACGTGCTCCAGTTGCAGGTATTGCAATGGGACTTATCTCTGACACTGTCGATGGCAAGGTCGAATACGTTGCATTGACCGACATCCTTGGTGCAGAAGATGCATTTGGCGACATGGACTTTAAAGTCGCTGGAACGAAGGATTTTGTTACAGCTTTGCAGTTAGATACAAAGCTCGATGGAATTCCTGCATCAGTTCTAGCCGGTGCGCTGCACCAGGCAAAGGAAGCACGTCTTGCAATTCTTGATGTGATGAATGAAGCGATTGATGGCCCAGATGAGATGAGCCCATTTGCTCCACGTATTATTTCTGTAAAGATTCCAGTTGATCAGATCGGTGCAGTAATTGGGCCTAAGGGCAAAATTATTAATCAGATTCAAGATGAAACTGGCGCAGATATCTCGATTGAAGATGACGGCACGATTTATATCGGCGCAGTTGATGGTCCATCAGCTGAAGCTGCACGTGCTCAAATCAATGCAATTGCTAACCCACAGATGCCAGAAGTTGGAGAGCGTTACCTCGGTACCGTTGTAAAGCTTGCAGCATTTGGTGCTTTCATCTCATTGATGCCAGGTAAAGATGGCTTGCTCCACGTATCTCAGATTCGCAAGATGCATGGTGGAAAGCGCATTGAAAACTTGGAAGAAGTCATGAAGGTTGGCGACAAGATTCAAGTAGAAATCGGCGAGATTGATCCAAAGGGTAAGTTGTCTTTGGTTCCAGTCCTTGAAGATGGAACAACTGGTTCTGCCGAATAAATGAGCGTTCGTCGTTCAGTTTTACCTAGCGGTCTGCGCATCGTTACTGAAGAAGTTTCTTCGGTGCGCAGTGCCGCAATTGGTATTTGGGTAAATGTTGGTTCGCGTGATGAATCCCCGGCAACTGCTGGGGCTTCTCACTTTCTAGAACATTTACTCTTTAAAGGTACTCAACGACGCACCGCCCTTGAAATCTCTTCATCCATCGAATCAGTTGGTGGAGAAATGAATGCCTTTACTTCAAAGGAATACACCTGCTTTTATGCACGGGTCATTGATACTGATCTGCCAATGGCGATCGATGTAATCTCTGACTTAATTACCTCATCAATAGTTTCAGCCCTTGATGTCGATGCCGAACGCAAAGTCGTTCTAGAAGAAATCGCTATGCGCGATGATGACCCCAGTGATTTAGTCCATGATTTATATGCTGAAACATTTTACGGAGATACTCCGCTAGGTCGCCCAATTTTGGGAACAATTGCCTCAATTAAAGGCATGTCTCGCAATACCGTTAATAATTATTATAAGAAGCGTTACTTACCGCAGGATTTAGTTGTAGCAGTTGCTGGAAATATTAAGCACAAAAAAGTCGTGGCCATGGTTGAACAAGCGCTTTCAGTTAATGGTTTCCTTGAAGGTTTTGGCGCGCCAGCAGTCCGCCCAAATACAGCGGATAAAAAAGTAGCGCAACAAAGTGTGGGTTTAATTTCGCGCACAACTGAACAAGCTCACATGTTTTATGGCATGGAAGGCGTTGCTCGCCACGATGATCGCCGTTTCGCAATGGGGGTTTTGTCCTCAGCTCTAGGTGGCGGAATGTCATCGCGTTTGTTCCAAGAGATTCGCGAAAAGCGGGGCCTTGCATACTCTGTGTATGCATATGCGCAGCAGTACGCAGGAAGTGGTCAGATCGGTTTCTATGCTGGCTGTAATCCTTCAAAGGCTGTAGAAGTTGTTGAAATTATCCGAGAAGTTCTAGCTGATGTGGCCTCTAATGGAATGTCGCATGAAGAGATTGAACGCGCAAAAGGCGCCGTTCGCGGTTCACTAGTTTTAAGCCAGGAAGATTCCGGTTCGCGAATGTTTAGAATTGGAAAAAATGAGATCGTTTACGGCCATGTTATGGGCTTTGACGATATTTTGAAATCTATTTCCCGCGTAAATGAGCAAGACATCCGCGAAATTGCCAGCGCCTTTCTAACGAAAACGCCTACGCTTGCCCTTGTAGGTCCATTCAAGAGTACGTCGAAATTTGAAAAGGTGTTGAAATGATTAACGTCGCAGTCCTGGGAGCAAAAGGACGCATGGGCGCGCAAGTTGTTAAGGCCGTTGAAGAAGCTGAAGGTTTGGCACTTATCGCTGCCCTTGATCTCGGAGATTCACTAGATCAATTATTAGATTCCGGCATCAAAGTCTGCGTCGATTTCACAACACCAGATAGCGTGATGAAAAATTTAGAGTTTCTTATCAATAATGGAATTAACGCAGTTGTTGGAACAACGGGCTTTGATGATTCCAAGCTAGCGACGGTAAATGCTTGGCTAAAAGCCAACCCTGGAGTAGGCGTACTGATTGCACCTAATTTTGCAATTGGGGCAGTACTCATGATGGAGTTTGCCGAAAAAGCTGCACGTTATTTTGAATCGGCAGAGATTATTGAATTACACCACCCACTCAAAGTTGATGCGCCAAGCGGTACAGCATCACGCACCGCAGAATTAATGAGTAAGGCGCGAAAAGAAGCCGGTCTTGGTGCTCAACCTGATGCAACAACAACTTCTTTAGAAGGCGCTCGTGGTTCATTAGTAGGTGATATTCCAGTGCACTCAGTTCGTGCGCGTGGTTTAGTAGCACACCAAGAAGTCATTCTTGGGGGATTAGGTGAGACGCTGACTATTCGTCACGATTCACTTGATCGTGCAGGATTTATGCCAGGCGTTATTCTTGGCATACGAAATGTAATAAATCATCCTGGCCTGACTCATGGCCTCGACAAATTCATGTAAGGGATAAGCCATGTCAAAAGATCAAATCACAATGTACGGAGCCGACTGGTGTGGAGATTGCCGCCGTTCGAAGCGTTTATTTGAAGAACTCAATGTTGAATACACATTAATAGATGTTGATGCCGATCTATCGGCTGCCGATAAAGTGAAAGAAATTAACGGCGGAGCTCAATCTATTCCGGTAATTGTTTTCTCGGATGGCACACATTTAACTGAGCCATCAGATATTGATCTTAAAGCTAAGCTTGCAGCTTTAAAGATTATCTAAAGCAATTTGTAGGCAGCAGCAGAGGCAATTGCTGCACTAATTACCACGACTGGAAATGGCGCTTTGAGTATGAGTGCTAGTAACGCTGCGCCTAAACCAGCTAGTCGATGATCAATAACTAACTTTGATTTATCGGTAAAACTTTGAACTGCCACTAATGCACTCAATAATGCAATTGGTATCAATGCATTAATCGCTTGCACTTTAGGGTGTGCGAAAAACTTTTCAGGCACGCTATGGCCGGTGTATTTAAGTGCGAAAGCAATCATACTCGTACCAATTGTGGCAATCCAGAATGAATTCATGCCCGCAACCCCACAACGATTGCGATAAATGCCGTTGCAATAATGGGAAGACCTGCAGGAAGAATTGGTGTCATTGCTAAAGCAAAAACCATGGCGCCAACGGCAAGAATTCGATCACGCGTACTTTGTAAACGTGGCCACACTAAACCCAAAAATGCCGCAGGAACTGCTGAGTCCAAACCCCAAGCGCGAATGTCTCCCATAGCTTGTGCACCTAATGCCCCAGCAACTGTAAATAGATTCCAAAAGAAAAAGACACCAAAACCGGTGAGCCAAAAACCTTGTCGCATTGCCTTTTCTCCGCGCACTTCTTGTCCAAGAGCAACTGCAGTTGATTCATCGATAGTTACTTGCGCCGCGACTACGCGTTTAAATCCTTTAACTTTTAAACGTGGCGCCATGATGACGCCATATAAACCATTTCTAAATCCCAGCAATGATGCGGTTGCGATTCCACTGAGTGCAGTGCCGCCGGCACCTAGAACTCCAACCACGGCAAATTGAGAAGCACCGGAAAAAGTTAGAAGTGAAAGCAGACAGCTTTGCAGAACTGAAAAACCATTTGCTACAGCCGCTGCACCAAAAGCGATTCCGTAGGCCCCCACAGTGATCGAAACGCTCAGCGAATCGCGAAATGTGGTGGATTCAATTTTGGACACGCGGACATTCTGCCCTAGATATCCAAGGGCTCAAAGCGCCGTCCTTATAGGGTGAGGCCATGCCCGAAGAAATCATTTTCCGTGACGATGTCACTGTCGAATTAGTAAAAGCCAGCGCAAGTGATGCCGATGTTATTTGGGCTGCACGTGTTTCAACGGCTGGCGAACAGTCCATGGATGAAATCGGTGAAGATCCAGCACGATCTGCTGGATTAATTAATTACTTGGCGCGCGAGCGACATGGCTCACCATTCGAGCACACATCAATGACATTTTTTATTTCCGCGCCGATATTTGTTTTCCGTGAATTCATGCGCCACCGCATCGCTTCATACAATGAGGAAAGTGGTCGCTACCGTGAATTAAAGCCGGTTTTCTATGTTCCCTCAAAAGAGAGGAAACTTGTACAAGTCGGTAAAACTGGTGCGTACACATTTGAAGATGGAACAGCTGAACAGTTTGAAGTTACAGTCAAAGCCATGAAACAGGCTTACATCGTTGCATACGATAGTTATCAAAAAATGTTAGAGGTTGGTGTTGCCCGAGAAGTAGCTCGTGCAGTTTTGCCAGTAGCTACATATTCATCGATGTATGTGAGTATGAATGCCCGCGCATTAATGAATTTCTTATCACTTCGCACAGCTCGTGAAGGATCGCATTTTCCAAGCTATCCGCAACGTGAAATTGAGATGGTTGCAGAGAAAATGGAAGCAGAATTCGCGAAATTGATGCCGCTCACATACGGCGCCTTTGAAAAGTCTGGACGAATCGCCCCATAACTCGGGTAGAGTTACCCGCATGAGTACGCCAGCGCCTTTTGGCCGCATGTTAACTGCGATGATCACCCCCTTTAATAAAGATGGGTCCATTGATTGGGATGGCGTCGAGAAAGTTGCCGACCATTTAGTTAAGAATGGGCATGACGGAATTGTTGTAAATGGAACGACAGGTGAAGCCCCAACAACAAAATCCTCTGAAAAAGAAGAGATTATTAAAGTTGTTAAGCGCGTAGTCGGTGCCAACGTAAAAGTTCTCTCAGGTGCTGGCGATAATGAAACTGATTATTCAATCAACCAAGCTAAGCGCTCTGAAGCCGCTGGCGCTGATGGCATTTTGGTTGTTACTCCTTATTACAACAAACCACCACAAGCGGGAATCAAGGCCCACTTCTTAGCGATGGCAAATGCCACAGGTTTGCCCATGATGTTGTATGACATTCCTGGACGTACAGGTGTTGAAATTGAATCCGACACAATCGTCGAACTCTTTAATCACCCCCAAATAGTTGCGCTCAAAGATGCCAAAGGAAATGTTGCGGCAACTTCTTGGGTAATTAAGCGTTGTGGAATCCCGGTGTATTCAGGCGATGATATTTTGAACTTGCCATTGCTTTCAGTAGGAGCTGTTGGCTTTGTTTCAGTCTGCGGTCATACCGTGGGCAGCCAATTAAAAGCGATGCTCAATGCCTGGTTTGATGGAAATGCCGCACGTGCACTTGAAATTCATCAAGAACTTCTTCCAGTATTTACCGGAACTTTCCGTACGCAAGGTGCCATCATGACAAAGGCTGCGTTAACTTTGATGGGTCTGCCTGGCGGACACACACGTCTTCCTCTAGTCGATGCAACTGATGCGCAGATCGCGCAGTTGCGTGACGATCTACGCGCTGGTGGCGTAGCAATTAAATAATGAATCATCCTCACCCAGATCTCGGTACGCCCTCCGCTTTAGTTAATGGGGGATTGCGCATCGTTGCACTTGGTGGGCTGGGAGAAATCGGTCGTAACATGACCGTCTTTGAAACTAAAGGAAAACTATTAATCGTTGATTGTGGTGTTTTATTTCCAGAAGATACTCAGCCTGGAATTGATTTAATTTTGCCTGATTTTTCTTATATTAGAGATCGACTAGATGATGTAGTGGGAGTGTTTTTAACCCACGGACATGAAGATCATATTGGCGCCATTCCTTATTTATTACGCGAACGGGGCGATATTGCGCTCTATGGCTCGGCGTTAACTCTGGCTCTTGTCACAGCTAAATTGAAAGAACACCGAATCTCTCCATTGACTCGTGAAGTTCGCGAAGGTGGCCATGAAGATGTTGGACCTTTTGAACTTGAATTTGTTGCAGTTAACCACTCGATTCCAGATGCGTTAGCTGTAGTAATTAATACCGATGCTGGACGCGTTCTTGCTACTGGCGATTTTAAGATGGATCAACTACCACTCGATGGTCGCATCACTGATCTACGTACCTTTGCGCGTCTAGGCGAAGAAGGTGTTGATTTATTTATGGTGGATTCCACTAATGCCGATATTCCGGGATTTACTCCATCAGAGCGTGAAATCATGCCAGCATTAAATCGAGTTATTGGTTCCACTAAACGGCGAGTAATTGTTGCCTCTTTTTCTTCGCATGTTCACCGCGTTCAGCAAGTTATTGATACTGCCGCGATGCACAATAGAAAAGTTATTTTTATTGGGCGATCTATGGTCCGCAATATGAAGATTGCGCAAGACATGGGCTACTTGACTGTTCCTCCAGGCATAGTTATGGATGCTAAAGATTTAGATTCCTTTGATGACAATGTAGTTTTAATTTGTACAGGTTCCCAAGGTGAGCCAATGGCGGCGCTGTCTCGAATGGCAAATGGCGATCATCAAATTCGTGTGGGCGAGGGTGACACCGTAATTTTGGCCTCTTCATTAATTCCCGGTAACGAAAACTCAGTTTTTCGCGTCATCAATGAGCTCACACGTTTTGGCGCAAAAGTAGTTCATAAAGCTAATGCAATGGTTCACGTTTCGGGCCACGCGGCGGCGGGTGAATTGTTGTATTGCTATAACATCGTCAAGCCTCGCTACGTTATGCCCATCCATGGCGAATGGCGCCATATGAAAGCAAATGCTGAACTAGCCATTCAAGCTGGACTTCCTCGCAGCAATGCAATCATTATTGAAAATGGAGTTGTAGTTGATCTCATCGATCATGAAGCACAAGTTGTGGGCGCGGTACCTTGTGGCTTTGTTTATGTTGATGGACAGAGCATCGGTGACATAACTGAAACTTCATTGAAAGATCGCCGTATTTTAGGTGAAGAGGGTTTTATCTCAGTCATCGTGGTCATAGATTCGCAGAGTGGAAAAATTGTGGCAGGTCCTGATATCCATGCACGTGGTTTTAATGAAGATATGGCGCTTTTCGATGATGTGAAATTAAAAATTGAAAAAGCATTGGCGACTGCAGTTGCTGACGGAATTAATGGAACGCACCAGCTTTCACAGATTGTCCGTAAAACTGTTGGTGGATGGGTCGGGGGAGAACATCGCCGAAAGCCGATGATTGTCCCTGTCGTTATTGAAGTTTAAGAGCGGCGCGCCTAGGCGCTAACAAATTGTTCATACTTTACGATGATGAGTGTGGCTAAGAAGAAATCTAAATCCAAAAGTGGTGCCGTTGGTGGCGCGCTTGGAAAAGGCATAGCCGCAACCTGGCGATTCGTAGCCAAAGCTCTAGGAAATTTAATCCGCTTACTTGCTCGAGGTGCACGCGATTTAGATCCAGCTCATCAGCGCGATGGTTTTGCTTTTCTCATTTTAATTCTGGCACTTATGTCAGCAGCGGGTACGTGGTTTCATGCTAATAATTTAGTTAGCCGTGCCGTCTATTCATTTATCTATGGAGGTTTTGGGCGCGTTGGTTTTTTCACACCTATTGCACTTATTTACTTTGCATTTAAATTATTTAGAACCCCTGAAGATAAGGCGGCTTTCGGTCGCGTTGTTGTAGGAGTTTTTGCGCTACTACTTTCATCCACGGGTCTTGCACATTTACTCAATGGTTCCACTGGCACAGGTGCAACGGCCATGCGCCACGGTGGCGGTTGGATTGGTTATGGTGTTTCACGACCTTTAGTCAGCGTCATGACATCGGTTCTGACTTACCCAGTTCTAGGCTTACTTTTTATTTTCGGCTTATTAGTTGTGACAGCAACTCCGGTCTCTTCACTATTTACCCGAATGAAAACAATAACCTCTTGGATGTGGTCTAAGCGACCAGAGCGTTCAATAAAAGTTGAGGATTTCGAAGTTACGGATACACCACCTTTTGAATCACCGATTGTTGCCGCTTGGAATCAACCGGAAGATGAAGAGGAAGAGTTAGATGAGGAGAGCTTTGACGAAGAGTTCACCCTTCCAATTCCAATCACGCCGATAGTCAAACCGGAAACATCTACTAAGCGGCCAGAACAATTATTACTGGCACCGGATTCAACATATGAATTACCGCCGGCCGATATGTTGCGAACTGGACCGGCAGCTAAAGCTAAAAGTAAAGCAAACGATAGTGTCGTTGCTGCGCTCACCGAAGTCTTCTTGCAATTTGAAATTGATGCGCAAGTAACTGGCTTTATGCGCGGTCCAACGGTCACCCGATATGAAGTTGAGCTCGGAAATGCCGTGAAAGTTGAGCGCATCACCGCCCTTGCTAAAAACATTTCATATGCCGTTGCAAGCAGTGATGTTCGAATTCTTTCGCCTATTCCTGGAAAATCAGCGGTCGGAATTGAGATACCAAATACTGATCGCGAAATTGTCGCTCTAGGCGATGTTTTGCGCTCATCGGTTGCCGGACAAGACCATCACCCAATGTTGGTTGCATTAGGTAAAGATGTCGAAGGTAATTTCGTTTGTGCGAACTTGGCGAAAATGCCACACCTATTAGTTGCTGGTGCAACTGGTGCAGGTAAATCTTCAATGATTAATGCGATGATCACTTCGATTTTGGTCCGTTCAACTCCAGATGAAGTGCGGTTAGTTCTTATCGATCCTAAGCGCGTTGAGTTAACGGCTTATGAAGGTATTCCGCATTTAATTACACCGATCATTACTAATCCAAAGAAAGCTGCAGATGCACTGACTTGGGTGGTGCGCGAGATGGATCTTCGCTATGAAGATCTCTCAACCTTTGGTTTTAGACACATAGATGATTTCAACAAAGCAGTGCGTGCCGGCAAAGTTATTGTTCCCGAAGGCAGTGATCGCACCGTAGAGCCTTATCCATATTTACTTGTCATTATTGATGAGCTCGCAGATTTGATGATTGTCGCAGCAAAAGAAGTTGAGGAATCAGTTGTACGAATTACTCAATTAGCACGCTCTGCCGGTATCCACTTAGTTCTTGCTACGCAGCGTCCTTCAGTAGATGTTGTAACGGGATTAATTAAAGCTAACGTGCCTTCACGACTTTCCTTTGCAACAAGTTCACTAGCCGATAGCCGAGTGATTTTAGATAGTCCGGGTGCAGAAAAACTCGTAGGCCAGGGCGATGCACTCTTTATTCCAATGGGCGCCAGTCGCGCAGTTCGAATTCAAGGTGCTTACGTTTCAGAGCGTGAAATTGAAGCTGTCACTACACACGTTAAAAAGCAGTTGAAACCGCGTTATCGCGATGATGTCACCGCTCCTCAATCACATCCAAAAATGGTTGATAAAGAAATTGGTGATGATTTAGATATTTTGCTACAAGCCGTTGAATTAGTTGTTGGAACGCAATTTGGTTCTACTTCTATGTTGCAACGAAAACTACGTGTTGGTTTTGCAAAAGCGGGGCGTTTAATGGATTTGATGGAATCGCGTGGAATTGTCGGACCATCAGAGGGTTCCAAAGCCAGAACGGTTTTGGTCAAACCCGATGAACTCGATTCAGTGATTTCGACCTTGCGGGAGTATTAACAACTAGTTAACCCGAGGGGTTGGCTCTAATTTCACCCTAAATTCTCATACCTCGGCCTTTTAACTTGGGTCGTCACAGCCTTACACTTAAGTCTTCATCCGCAGCACAATTCCCCTTTAGGACAATTGATAATGTCACTTGGATCATTTATTGCAAAGGCACGTAAAGATGCCGGCATGTCCATTGATGATTTAGCTGCGAAGACAAGTGTGCGTTCAACGGTGCTTCGGGAAATCGAAGCAGATAATTTTTCTAATTGTGGTGGCGAAACGTACGCCCGCGGTCACCTTCGAAATATTTCTAAAGCTCTAGGGATTAATCAAAATGAGATTTTGCGAATTTTTGAAGAAGAACAGGGTAGTGAAGAACGAACAATGCAGGAACTGCTGGTTGAAAATAGTGTGATGCGTCAGCCACAAGAGAACCGCAAAGTTTCTTGGAAGACCTTAGTGATGATCTCAGTGGTATCTCTTGCTTTAGTTGGTGTAGTTCAAATTGTTATTTCAAATACACCAAAAAATGTCGCCAAAACATCAGCCGCTCAAGAATCGATAGCACCTTCTCAAAGTGCAACTGCGACACCTTCGGTCAAGCCATCTGCACAAAATACCTTTTCAACGGGCACCGGTGTCACAGTTGTAGTTGCCACACCTAAAGGAAAAACTTGGCTATTTGTTTCAGATGCACAAGGTCGAACTTTATTTAGTAGTCAGATAGAGCAAGGGGTTTCAAAAGTATTTTCAAGTGACACACAGCTCAACCTCAAAATTGGAAATGCTGGAGGCGTCGATTTGACCGTTAATGGTAAGAAAATCGCGTCAATTGGTGCAGTAGGCGAAGTAGTTAGCGTGTCGTACGGAGTCAATTCATAACACGGTAAGATTTACCCAATGAAGCGCACCGTAGCAGTCGTCACTTTAGGGTGTTCGCGAAATGAAGTTGATTCCGAAGAACTTGCTGGCCGATTAGCTGCCGATGGTTGGACCCTCGTAGATGATGTTGAGTCGGCGGAAGTGGCACTAGTTAATACGTGCGGTTTCATTGAGTCAGCTAAAAAAGATTCCATCGATGCATTGCTAGAAGCCAATTCTCTCAAAGGCCACGGCAAAACACGCGCAGTAGTTGCCGTAGGTTGCATGGCTGAGCGCTATGGAAATGAATTAGCCGAAGCTCTTCCTGATACTGATGCAATTTTAAGTTTTGATGACTACCAGGATATTTCTGCCCGATTGCAATCAATTGTGGCTGGCAAAGCTCACACGCCACACATTCCGCGCGATCGCAGAGCATTGCTTCCGATAGCGCCATCAGATCGCGCCGAAGTACGCGAAAGCGTTGAGTTCTCACGCAAACGTTTAGGTAACGCGCCGTGGGCACCGCTAAAAATCGCTTCAGGGTGTGATCGTCGCTGCTCCTTCTGTGCCATTCCTTATTTCCGCGGCTCCTTCATTTCTCGCAGGCCACATGAGATTTTGGATGAAGCCCGTTGGTTAGTCGCTAATGGTGTTACAGAACTTTTCCTCGTCAGTGAAAATACGACTTCGTACGGTAAAGATTTAGGCGATCTGCAGTTGATGGAAAAGATGTTGCCAGAGATCGCTGCAATTGATGGCGTAGAACGGGTACGACTTTCTTATTTACAGCCCGCTGAAATGCGACCTACGTTGATTCAAGCCATGATTGCTACGGCAAAAACTGTGCCGTATTTTGATCTCTCTTTTCAGCACTCGGCACCGACGGTCCTTCGTCGTATGCGCCGATTTGGCGATAATGAAAAATTCTTGCACCTCATTAATCAAATTCGAGTTCTTGCACCTGAAGCTGGAATCCGTTCCAACTTTATCGTTGGCTTCCCGGGCGAAACCGAGGAAGATTTCAATGAGTTAGCAACATTTATTACGCAAGCCAAATTAGACGCTGTTGGAATATTTGGTTATTCGGATGAAGATAATACTGAAGCCCTGAATATTGATGGAAAAATTGATGCCGAAGTAATTGCCCAGCGACTTGAAACTTTATCTTCTTTGGCCGATGAAATGGTTTCACTTCGAGCAGCAGCACGAATTGGCGAAAAAGTTCGAGTTTTGATTGAAGATGCGCAACTGCAAGAAGGTCGCGCAGCTCATCAAGGCCCAGAAGTTGATGGCAGCACCACTTTTATTGGTACCGATTTTGCAGTCGGGCAGTATGTTGATGCGGTGATTATTGATTCAATGGGCGCCGACTTGGTGGCTCAACCATTATGAAATTTCCTAAGTTCATCACGCCAAATTTCATCACCGTTGCTCGACTTTTACTCGTTCCAGTTGGCGCTTACACGCTTTTTAAAAATGGCGGAAATGATCACAACTGGCAGATTATTTCTTGGTGGGTATTTTTCATTTTAGGTTTAACCGATATTCTCGATGGAAAATTAGCCCGCAGCCGAAACTCAATTACTGAGTTCGGAAAATTCTTAGATCCAGTTGCCGATAAAATTATGATCGGTACAGCCATGATTTCCTTGTCACTATTGGGACACATGCCATGGTGGATCACAATCGTGATCATGAGCCGCGAAATCGGAATCACTATTTTCCGTCTAGCAGTAATTAAGCGGGGAGTAATTCCGGCCAATAAAGGTGGCAAAATCAAAACTATGTTTCAGGGCTTTGGAGTCGGCTTTTATGTTCTGCCGCTTGATTCATCGTGGTATTGGTTCCGTGATGGCTTCATGTATATCGCCATTGCGCTCACTATCGTAACTGGCGCATATTATGTAAAATCTGCATTTACGAAACCTGCGAATTAGGAGTCAAGGCAATGTCACTTCCTCAAGAGATTATCGGCTTAGCTGCCGAAGTCGTTGTGGCGTTGCGCGAACGCGGTGAAACCCTTAGCACTGCCGAATCTTTAACTGCTGGCGCCGTTAGTTCAGCCATCGTGTCAATCTCTGGTGCATCAGATGTGTTTGTTGGCGGAATCACGGCTTATCGCGATGAAATTAAGATTTCACATTTAGGAATTGATCCAGCACTCATAGAAGAGCACACATCAGTGAGCGAAGAAGTTGCCGTTGCAATGGCACAAGGTGCAATCAAAAAATTTGGAACAACATGGGCAATTGGCACAACTGGTGTAGCTGGACCTAATCCTTTAGATGGCCATCCAGTTGGCATGGTGTGGGTAGCAATCGCCGGCCCTGTCAGTCAGAGCATCGAATTATCCTTATCTGGTGAGCGAGAATCAGTACGAAACGCGGCTACAGCAAGCGCCATTGCCACCTTTGCGCGTATCCTTAGACATCGTTCGTAAAGGAGGTAAGCCGATGGTTCTAGTTCGTGAAGCAGTAGGTCTTACTTTGCGCGCTGCCCGCACATCGCAAAATCGCACGTTGCGCGATGTTGCACGTGATGCGCGCGTTTCTCTGGGTTATTTATCAGAGGTTGAACGCGGACAAAAAGAGGCTTCATCTGAACTTCTCAACGCTATTTGTGTAGCACTTGGTCTTTCTTTGTCAGGTGTATTTAGCGAAGTAGCTGCTGAACTTGCAAGCCGCGAAACCGTTATTCTCACCGTCGTCGATGCCGCTTAATAAATACGCACCTCAAGCAGCAACACATCGCCGCACACAAAGTGCAATTCTTGAAGGTGCAAAGCAATTAATTGCAACCGTTGGTTTAGCAAAGATGTCCATGATCGAAATTGCAGATACATCACAAGTCTCTCGCGCAACTTTATATAACCATTACCGTGACAAGGATTCGGTTTTAGCCGCGCTTTGCGATTCTGAAATTCGAAAGCTTGTAGTGATTGCACAAAGTGCGCCAAACCCCACAGATGCTTTAGAAGCCCTGTCGATTCAAGTTTCCAGTGATAGTGCACTAGCCAATATGCGAATCAGTGATCCAGCCCCACTTACGCAATTTCTTTCAGCTACTTCACACCCGTTATGGAATCAATTCAATGATGCACTAGCCATGATTTTGGGTTCACAGATTGTGGCTGATTTAGCAACACGTTGGTTAGCCGGGCAAGCTATGGCGCCATTGACTCCAGAAGATTCACGCTTACAGGCAGAGCTACTTATTCCTCGTGCGCATCTCTGATCTGCGTGAGCGCTTAGCGCTTTCATTTGGCGAGCATTCACATTTTCCAACTGATATTGCTATTTCAGAGCTCGGAAGTAAAACCGTTAATGAGGCATTGGCTGCGGGTTTAGAGGCCGATGAAATTTGGAAAGCTGTTTGCCGGGCACACCCCAAAGAGACTGAAAAATATAAGTATTGATAATGAAGCTAGCAACCACACTTACGCAAACTAATTCTGATCACCCAGTGCTGGTGCTGGTTCATGGTTTGGGATCGGCAGCAACGGCATTTAAACCAATCATTCCAGCGCTCTCACAGAGTTTTCGTGTAATTACTGTGGATCTGCCAGGACATGGCCAAAGTCCATTTGATGCTAGCCAGCCCATGGATCCTGCATCGTTGGGCCGTGCAATCTTTGACACGGTAGAGAATGAATTTGGAATTAAAGAGTTTCATGTAGCCGGTAACTCATTAGGTGGCTGGATTAGCCTTGAAATGGCCGCTGATCAACCATCGCGTATCAAAACTTTAACTGGACTAGCACCTGCTGGCTTGTGGCTGATCCCTGCATCAGGACGCCTACCCAGTGAAGCTCAGTCGTATTACTTGGCTAAAATTTTAAGACCGGTTATCAGAGTTGGATTACATGTAATTGCGCTGCGCAAAATTGGTTATTCAAGAGTGAGTCCACAATGGCGCAAACTCAGTTATGAAATCTGTTATGACTCAGCATATGCGATGGGCAATTCAACGGGTTATTTTCAAGCTTGGGATGGCATGTTAGGCCGACGCTTTGACGCACAAGTGCCCGCATCAGTTCCCGTAACAATTCTCTTTGGCGATACCGATAACACTCTGCCGTATCCCGTTTCGCAAGAGCGCTCGCTAGCACCCGCACACTGCACCTGGTTAGTTATTGATAATTGTGGCCATGCTCCCATGTGGGATCACCCTGATTTAGTTGTAAAAATTATTAAAGAAACTACTTCGCGATAACTTCCAGAACCCAAGGCGCTTTACCGTTAGTTTCAAAAAGTTCACATTCAAAGTTCTGGGATACTATTTCGAAAAGTTCTTGGGGAGTTGTCGGAACGCTTTTATTCAACAGTAAATGCCGTACTACTTCACCACGGGTTTTCTTAGACATATGCGTAATTACTTTCTTGACACCATCGACCTTGGTGAAAACTTTAATCTCGACGCACTTATTAGCCGGGGGAGTCCACACACCTTGATAAGTAGATGAGCGGCAATCAATAATTAAATCGGCCGCATATGCATCTAAATCTCGAGTGATAGGCGCGCGCATTGCAGCGGTATCAATCTTTTCTTTATAGGGCTCAATAACTGTTAAAGCTTTTATTGCGCCATATTTGGCCGAGATAATCACAATGGATTTTTGCCCTCGCACTTGGGCCGCTTTTGTTAACGTGGACCAACTCAGTGCGTTATAGAGCACTCCGATATAGACCGAGATAGCTGCACCAGGCTCGGCCGCCTTTTTTTCACTTGGGGGCAGCAGGATCAACATGGGGGTAAGTATGGGTGTGGGCAGCGCTCGCGACACGCTCATATGTGTCAGTGGCACCTGCTACCTTTCGAACAGATGTTCGGATATTCTTATCCCGTACAACCAGAGCGGTTCTAACCTCCGCCCACAGCGCTTTGCCCACATCCCCAGTGGCCCAAGCAGTGGTCCGTCGTTAGGTCTCCGTACCTTCTGGGCCAGACCAAACGAATTGCCATCACGGCAAGACGTTCTATCGAAAGGAAAGTAAGTGGCTACTGAAAAAAGTAATAAAGCTAATGATGCTGCGCAAGAAAAAGCTACAAGCGAACGCCAAAAAGCGCTCGATACAGCCCTAGCCCAGATCGAACGTCAATTTGGAAAAGGCTCAGTAATGAAGATGTCCGATCGTCAAAACCAGATTGTTGAAGTAATTCCAACTGGTTCAATCGCACTTGATATCGCACTTGGTATTGGTGGATTGCCACGCGGTCGCATCGTAGAAATTTATGGACCAGAGTCTTCAGGTAAGACAACGCTGACCTTGCATGCAATTGCAAATGCGCAAGCTGCAGGCGGTATCTGCGCATTCATCGATGCTGAGCATGCTTTTGATGCTGAGTATGCAAAGAAGCTTGGCGTTGATATTGATGCACTCCTAGTTTCACAACCAGACACTGGCGAGCAAGCACTCGAAATTATGGACATGTTGATTCGCTCTGGTGCCCTTGATCTAGTTGTCGTTGACTCAGTTGCAGCCCTTGTTCCTCGCGCTGAAATTGAAGGCGAAATGGGAGATTCTCATATGGGTCTTCAAGCACGTTTGATGTCACAAGCGTTGCGTAAAATTACTGGCGCACTTCACCAATCAAAGACAACTGCAATCTTTATTAACCAGTTGCGCGAAAAGATTGGTGTGTTCTTCGGTTCACCCGAAACAACTACTGGTGGTAAAGCACTTAAGTTCTATGCATCAGTTCGTTTAGATATCCGTCGCATTGAAACGCTCAAGGATGGCCAAGATGCAGTTGGTAACCGTACCCGCGTTAAGGTTGTTAAGAACAAGATGGCTCCACCATTTAAGCAAGCTGAGTTCGACATTATTTACGGCACAGGTATTTCACGTGAAGGCTCTCTGATCGATCTTGGTGCTGAAGTTGGAATCGTGAAGAAGTCTGGTGCTTGGTACACATATGAAGCTGATCAATTGGGTCAAGGCAAGGAAAATGCACGTACTTTCCTTATCGATAATCCAGATCTAGCTAATGAGATTGAAGCCAAGATTCGCGCTCACTTCGTGCCAATCGAGGTCGATGCTGATCTGATTGCCGCAATTGATGAAGCTACCGCCGAGGTTGATTTCTAATTAGCCTGCAATTTTCAAAGGTTGACCAGGCAGCTGACCCTTACGAAGTTGCGTACACCATTGCACAAAATGCATTGGTGGCGCGAGCTAAGAGTAAGGGTGAGCTCCTGGCTCATCTTAAAAAGCGCGGCATCGAAGATGACGTAGCCAATGCCACCATTTACACATTAACGCAAAATGGTTTAATCAACGACGCCGAATTTGCTAAAGCCTGGACGCAATCTCGCCATAACGCCAAAAAATTATCAAAGCGAATCATCGCTGGAGAACTTCGCACTAGGGGAGTAGATCAAAACTCTATTGATGAGGCGCTAGATGAGATTGATGATGAATCGGAATATCGCACAGCTTTTTCTTTAGCGATGAAAAAGTATTCAACGATGTCGCGCCTTGAACCCGAGGTTCAGATTAGGCGAATTCAATCGCTGTTGCAGCGAAAAGGTTTTGGTTTTGGCGTTATCGGCCGCGTTATTCGCGAGCTAGATATTCACTCAAGCGAGCTGCAGTAGCAACTACGGCTGCAGCATGAATGCGGCCAGGTTGGCGACCTAAGCGCTCTATTGGTCCGCTGATACTGACAGCTGCAATAACTTTTCCATTGGGTCCGCGAACTGGAGCTGAGACTGAAGTAACTCCAGCTTCGCGCTCTCCAACTGATTGTGCCCAACCACGACGGCGATCGGCAGCAAGTTGTGCGGCAGTAAAGCGTGCACCAGCAACACCGCGATGAATCTTTTCGCTATCTTCCCACGCTAATAAAATTTGAGCAGCAGAACCGGCTTGCATAGTTAACGCCGCTCCTACAGGTACTGAATCTCGCAAACCAGATAAACGTTCAGCTACAGCAACGCAGATGCGTTGATCGCCTTGGCGCTTATACAACTGGGCACTTTCACCCGTTGCATCGCGCAACGCCGCTAATGCAGGAGCAGCGGCAGCAAGTAGTCGATCTTCACCGGCGGCAGCACCTAATTCAGCCGAACGCGGCCCTAAAACAAAGCGACCCGATAAATCGCGTGCAACGTATCGATGAAACTCAAGGGCTACAGCTAAACGGTGTGCAGTAGGGCGGGCGATGCCAGTTGCCGCTACGAGTTCAGCTAAAGAATGCGGACCAGCTTCTAACGTATTCAAAATCGCTGCCGCTTTGTCTAAAACGCCAACTCCGCTATTCTTAGTGCTCATAGAGTGATATTAACATCCCACTATGTGATACTGCAAATGCAACGAAGGAGCACCGACCGACAATGGGTAAAACGTTAGCTGAAAAGATTTGGGCCGAACATATAGTTCGTGCTGCCGATGGTGAACCCGATCTTTTGTATATCGATCTTCATTTAATTCATGAAGTGACGAGCCCACAAGCCTTTGATGGTCTGCGTCTGGCGCAGCGAAAAGTCCGTCGCCCTGAGTTAACTATTGCAACAGAAGATCACAACGTCCCAACACAAAATATTGATAAGCCCATTGCCGATCCAGTATCTAAGCTTCAAGTGGATACTTTGCGCGCTAACTGCGCTGAATTTGGCGTACGTATTCACTCACTAGGCGATAAAGACCAAGGTGTAGTGCACGTTGTAGGCCCACAACTTGGCTTAACTCAACCTGGTATGACAATTGTTTGTGGAGATTCACATACATCAACGCACGGTGCATTTGGCGCCCTAGCATTTGGAATTGGAACATCTGAAGTAGAACATGTTTT
>CAIXDY010000168.1 GCA_903918325.1 uncultured Actinomycetes bacterium | reverse complement strand
CGCATCGGCTGTGATGCCGCAGTTAAACAGTGCTTGCACGCTGGACTTCGCTTAACTTCCACTGAGGAGAGAATGGAAATTCGGGCGACCGCACTTAAATATACGCAAAACATCGCTGAAGAAGATTTAGAAGTCCTGGGTTTTACTGATTGGCTCACGGCCTTGGAACGCGGAGTAGCAGCGCACCATGCAGGTTTACTACCGAGTTTTAAAGCCGCTGTAGAAGATCTATTTCAACGTGGTTTAGTCAAAGCGGTATTCGCTACGGAAACTTTGGCTTTGGGTATCAATATGCCGGCTCGAACCGTGGTGCTAGAAAAACTCATTAAATATAACGGTGAGTCTCACGTCCCCATTACTCCGGGTGAATACACACAACTGACTGGACGTGCAGGCAGACGCGGAATCGATATTGAAGGTAATGCAGTTATTCAATGGTCACCGACTGTCGATTCAGCTGCAGCTGCAGGTTTAGCATCCACTCGTACGTATCCTTTGCGCTCTTCATTTGCGCCGACTTACAACATGTCAATCAATCTCATTGCACGCTTCGGTCGCGAACGAGCCCGTCGCTCACTTGAATCATCATTTGCGCAATTTCAGGCTGATCGGGCTGTAGTAGGCCTGTCACGACAGATTCATAAAAATGAAAGTGCAATAGAAGAGCTATTGGCTCAAGCCCACTGCCATCTCGGTGATTTCATTGAATATGCACGGATCCGGCGCGAGATAAAGGAAGTTGAAGTGCTTCTTTCAAAACGTGATCAAAAACGAACTTTTGATAATCGCCAACGGGCACATCTGGAAGGCGAACTATCGGATCTGCGCAAGTCGCTTCGTAATCATAGTTCTCACGGTTGTAATGAACGTGAGGATCATGCACGTTTAGCTGAGCGAGCTGGGCGACTTAATCGAGAGAATGAGGGCCTAAGAACACGAGTACAAAGTCGTACTCACGTGATCGCAAAAACTTTCGATCAGATATGTCAGGTATTAACGCACCTTAAATACATAGAAGGTGAAAAACCAACAACCCAAGGAAAGATTTTAACCAAGATCTATGCTGAATCAGATTTACTCTTAACCGAAGCAATTCGACGTGGAGTTCTAGATGATTTGAATGCTCCGGAACTTCTTTCTGTGGTCTCGACGATGATTTTTGAATCTAGAAATGCCGATAACGCTGCACCAAAAATGCCAAGTCCGCGAGTTTCTAGCGCTCTAGCTGATGTCATTTCGTTGTGGGCCGAACTTGAAGAGATAGAGACAGAGTACGGAGTCAAGACCCAACGCGAACCAGATGCCGGTTTTTGCTGGGTTTCATTTAAATGGGCTAACGGTCAATCATTGCAAAGCGTTCTTAAAGGAACTGATATGTCTGTAGGTGATTTCGTACGCTCCACAAAGCAACTCATCGATTTACTCAATCAAATTGCAGGTGCAAGTGAAAAGCTACGTCCAGTGTGCAAAGATGCCGTAAAGAGAATTGATAGGGGAGTAGTCGCTTTCCTTATGGGGGATGTATGACATTAATGCTTCTAGATAGCGCATCGCTGTGGTATCGCGCTTATTACGGAATGCCCGATACTTTAGTTGCCCCTGATGGAACACCTGTGAATGCGATTCGTGGATACATTGATATGGCTGCGCGATTGATTTCGGTGTATAAACCTGATCGATTAGTTGCTTGTCTAGATGGTGATTGGCGACCTAGTTGGCGTGTAGAACTATTTCCGGATTACAAAGCAAACAGATTAGAAGAAGAAGGGGATGAAGAAGAGGAACCAGAAACATTGACTCCTCAGATTCCTATCCTTTTGGATTTGTTGGATCTATTTGGAATTCCCGTTGTTGGTGTTGATGACTACGAGGCCGACGATGTTATGGCTACATATGCCGAAATTGAAATGGGTCCAATAAGGATTGTTACTGGCGATCGCGATTTATTTCAAATGGTGGATGACAAACGCGATATCAAAGTAGTGTATTTAGCTAAAGGGATTTCGGCACATGATTTAGTTGACAGTAAGTATGTCGAGAATAAATATTCAATTCCAGGTGATAGATACGCACTTTTCGCAATGTTTCGGGGAGACCCATCCGATGGTTTGCCAGGTGTACGCGGCATCGGTGAAAAAGGCGCTGCAGTAATTGCAAATTTATTCACTGATGTCGAAGGTGCATTAGCCGCAGCTCACGCTGGGCATGAAGGTTTACCACCCGCCCTAGCTAAAAAAATAATTGCTGGTAGTGATTATTTAGCGATTGCACCAACGGTTGTACAAGTTGCCAGAAACGCGCCATTACCAACCGTTGATCTGCGCATGCCGGTGGCACCCAAAGATTTGTCGGCAATCTATCAATTCAAGGAACGCTACGGATTAGGTGCCAGCGTTGATCGTTTGATCAGTGCATTAGGTTGGTAAATCTCTTTCTGTCAGCGTTCAGCGGTTTCCTTTTATCGTGTTCGTTCGCGCCTGTTCATACATGGTGGTTAGCCCCGATCGCTCTGGCGCTGCACATATATGTCATGCAAAGGACCCAGCATCGCTTGCTGAGTGCCTTCATTTTTGCACTCACGTTTAATTTAATCCTTTTGCACTGGACCAGCATCTATGTGGGATCAACACCCTGGTTAATTCTTGCGCTTGGTTTAGCGATTCTTTACTTACCGTTAGCTCTAGTAGGTCGATGGGGGATTGGTGCTTATCCGCTGATCTTTATTGCTCTAGAAGAACTGCGAAATCGTTTTCCTTTTGGCGGTTTTGGTTGGGGACGCATTGCTTATTCGCAGGCCGATGCGCCGTATTCGCAATTTGCAAGATTCGGGGGAGCAAGTGGACTCTCGGCACTAGTTTTACTCATTGCATTGTGTATGTACGCCGGATTGAATGCACCTAGAAACTTGGTAATTCTTGCGCCGGTGTTATTTCTGTTATTGCCGGTCAATATAACTCCAGTAACACCGATTAAGGTTTTAGCAATACAAGGCAATGTTCCACAATTAGGTTTAGATTTTAATGCGCGCGCTACGCAAGTTTTCCAAAATCATGTACGTGAGAGTGCAGTAGCTTTGCGGCATTACCCAAATGTCGATTTGTTAGTGTGGCCGGAAAATGCTGTTGATGTTGATCCATTTACTAATGTAGAGGTATCAAAAACTCTCAATGCCTTTTCGCAACCTTTACTAGTGGGTGCCATAACGCAACGTGGGAGCAATATCTTTAACTCATCGTTATTGTGGACAAAAGAGCATGTATTTGTCTACGACAAACAACATTTGACGCCGTTCGGTGAGTACATACCGTTGCGCACTGTAGCGTCGAAAATCTCTGCACTCGTAAACCAAGTCAGCGGATTTAGCGCAGGAACGCACAGCACGATTTTTATTGTAAAGTCAGCGAGAATCGCACCAATAATTTGCTACGAGTTATTAGATGATCGAATTCTTGCCCAGGCCGCTAAAAGTGCAAACATTTTCGCAGTTCAAACAAATAGTGCAACCTTTGGTATTTCCCCGGAATCCGCCCAACAATTATCGATAACGCGAATTCGAGCTATCGAACACAGTAGAAATATTGTGAGCGTATCGACAACGGGATATTCAGCCGAAATTAACTATCAAGGCAGAGTTATTCAAAAAACACCGATCAACCAAGCGCACTACATATATGCCGAAGTTGGACTCATCCAACAGAGATCGCCAAGGGATTGGGCGGGTAATTGGGCGCTAGCGGCCATAGGAATATGGCTGCTCTGGGTGGCGCGACGAGCTGGTATGTTTCGCCGATAAGTTACATTATGTAAAGTTAAGCAAATTCCGACATAGGCGCACAAGAACAAATCAGGTTCCTATCCCCATATGCCACATCGATTCGCCCTACCGTTGGCCAGTACTTGCCCTGCATCCCAATGATTTCACCGCTCACAAGACCGTTCCGGTTGCTTGGTAACCCGCCGACTTCGCGTGAATACGAACGCTCCCAATCGGCGCTTATAACGCTTTCAATCGTGTGCGGAGCATGGCGCAAAGCCGACTCCTCCACACTTATTACGCCATCGATGATCTCTTGGATTTCGGCATGAATAGCCGTCATCGCCGCGATAAATCTATCGATCTCTGAAATATCTTCACTTTCGGTAGGTTCTATCATTAGCGTTCCAGCTACTGGAAAACTCATAGTTGGTGCGTGAAAACCATAATCCATTAATCGTTTAGCGATGTCATCAACAGTTACGCCACTGATTTTAGTAATTTCACGCAAATCCAAAATACATTCATGAGCTACACGGCCATGCTCGCCGGTATATAGAACCGGAAACATTGGATTGAGTTTTGCGGCCATGTAATTTGCCGACAATATTGCAACTGATGTAGCAAGCTCTAAACCTTCCCCACCCATCATGCGTATATAAGCCCAAGAGATCGGCAAAATACTCGCTGAACCAAATGGTGCGGCACTGATTGGCCCCGGTCCAGTTGCAGGTCCGGCAGTTGCATCCATGGGATGGTTGGGAAGAAACGGTGCTAAATGTGCACGAGAAATTACTGGACCAACTCCTGGTCCCCCACCACCATGTGGAATACAGAAAGTCTTATGCAGATTTAAGTGTGAAACATCTGCGCCAAATTTTCCTGGTTGTGCCAAACCGACAAGGGCATTCAGATTTGCGCCATCGACATATACCTGTCCCCCGGCATCATGTACAAGACCACACAGTTCCGTGATTGCAGATTCAAAAACACCATGTGTAGATGGATAAGTAACCATAATTGCGGCCAAATTCGCTGCATGCAATGCGATTTTATTTTTCAAATCATCAATACTGACATTCCCGTGCTCATCGCATTCAATAACAACTACCTGCATTCCTGCCATAACCGCACTCGCGGCATTAGTGCCGTGAGCCGACGATGGAATTAAACACATAATACGTTGCGTGTCCCCACGTGAGTCATGGTAATTACGTATGGCCAAAAGACCAGCAAATTCGCCTTGGCTACCCGCATTAGGTTGCAAAGAAACTGCGTCGTAACCCGTAATTTTTATCAGCCAATCTGATAATTCCGAAATCAACTCTCGAGACCCTGTGCTCTGATTTATTGGAGCGAAAGGATGAAGTGAGGAGAATTCAGGCCACGTGACCGCTTCCATTTCAGTAGTCGAATTGAGTTTCATGGTGCAGGAGCCCAAAGGAATCATCGTGCGATCTAACGCTAAATCTCTATCTGACAAAGTACGCAAATAACGCAACATAGAGGTTTCAGATCGCAAAGTATTAAAAATTGGATGTTGCAAGTAAGCCGATGAACGTGCGGCGAATTCAGGGACGCTGTTATTGCTAGCTGCTACCGCCACTCCCCCAAAGATCTCGCACAGGTCATTCAACATTTTCGCATCCGTAGTTTCATCCAATGAAAGACCAACATGCGTACTGTCTATAACTCGAAAATTTATTTTCTTGGCTAGCGCAGCCTTATGAATAGCGCCCGCATCTTTAACTTCAATGTGCAAGGTATCGAAGAAAGATTTGTTGAGAACTTTATGACCTGAAGCATTTATCGAGTTAGCTAATTCCTTGGTTTGATTATTTATTCGATTAGCAATAATTTTCAAACCTGCAGGGCCATGCCACATTGCATAGAACGCACTCATCACAGCAAGTAGAACTTGTGCAGTACAGATATTGCTCGTGGCTTTATCTCGGCGAATGTGTTGCTCGCGTGTTTGCAATGCCAAGCGAAAAGCCGGATTGCCATGTGTATCAACGCTCTGACCAATTAATCGACCTGGTAAAGAACGCTCTAAGCCAAGGCGTACTGACATAAATCCTGCGTGTGGTCCACCAAATCCCATGGGTACTCCAAAGCGCTGGGCTGAACCAACGGCAATGTCTGCGCCCCACTCCCCTGGTGGTGTCAGGATCGTTAACGCCAATAAATCTGTGGCAGCAATAAGGAGTGCTTCTTTGGAGTGTGCCCACGTTGCTAATTCACGGTAGTCACGAATTTCACCGTGCGTATCTGGATACTGCACAAGCACTCCAAATACTTCAGAATGCGAAACGATTTTTGTTAAATCTACAACTTCAACAGTAATTCCCTGCGGCTTTGCGCGAGTTTGGACAACGGCAATTGTCTGCGGATGCACTGCTGCATCGATAAGAAAAACTGCATCATCACTGCCTTTATACACTCTGCGGGCCAAGGTCATAGCTTCAGCTGCGGCTGTGCCTTCATCCAACATAGATGCGTTAGCGATTGTTAATCCAGTTAAATCACACACTGCCGTTTGAAAAGCAAAGAGTGCTTCTAATCTTCCTTGCGAAATTTCAGGTTGATACGGTGTATACGCCGTGTACCAAGCCGGATTTTCTAAAACATTTCGTAAAACTACGGGTGGTGTAATCGTTCCGTAATATCCAGTACCAATCACTGTACGAAAAACTTGATTTTTATCAGCTAGAGCTCGTAGTTCGGCAATTGTTTCTACTTCAGTGGCCGCGCTTGGCAATGTTTCTTGAAGTTTTTTTGATATCGCAATATTTTGCGGGACAACATCGGCGATAAAGTCAGACATCGTTGAATAACCCAGTTCCATCAGCATTGTCTTGGCTTGATCCTCTGATGGACCAATATGCCGACGTGAAAATGCGTCGTAATCAACCATGACTAACATCCCCTACCCATAAAGCAGGCCGACTCTGGCCCGAATGAGTTAAGACTATGTCTTTTTAAGCGCCTTTGCTCTTACGTCGCAGCGAAAGCTCATCGTTAGATTCGACACCAATGCTTTGCCCACTTACTTCGCCCTGCAACAACGACAAAGAACCTTCTACCTCGTGCCAAACCTTGCCTACTGCAATTCCAAATACTCCTTGGCCACCAGCCAATAAATCGATGATGTCATCCGGGCTGGCGCACTCATAAATAGATGCGCCATCGCTCATCAATGTCATGCTTTCCAACTCAGTTACTCCCCTGCTGCGCAGGTGATCAACTGCCGTACGAATATTTTGAAGTGATACGCCAGCATCTAATAAACGCTTAACGATTTTTAAAACCAAAATGTCACGAAAGCCATATAAACGTTGCGTTCCAGAACCACTTGCGGTCCGAATGCTGGGTTCAACTAATCCGGTGCGTGCCCAATAATCGAGCTGGCGATAGGTAATACCTGCAGCTGAGCATGCAGTAGCGCCTCGGTAGCCAACTTCTAATTCCTGGGAAGTCACGGGGAAACTCGATTCTCTTGGGGAGTACAGCAAATCTAGAGTAGGAGGCGCAGGCATTCAATCACCGACACGGTCGAAACCTCTACTAGAGATTGAGGGTTCAGGCCTACCCGGCGAAATCTTCAGGGTTAATTTGATCGAGAAACTCTCTAAAGCGCTCGACTTCTTGGTTGTCATCGCCGGGGGCAGCTTCACCTGGGATCTCAATTCCGATCTCATCGAGCAGTTCGGAGCTAGCCAAAATATTTGCTGAGGTGCGAAGGGCCAGAGCGATCGCATCTGATGGGCGGGCAGAGATTGAATGCGCCTCCCCTTTGGAATCGCGCAGCGATATGGTCGCGTAAAAAACGCCTTCGGCGATATGGGTTATGTGAACTGCTGTCATCGTTGCATCTAACTGTTCAAAAATTAACTGAGTTAAATCATGTGTCAACGGCCGAGGTGGTTCTACGTGTTGTTGAGCAAAAGCTATGGCCGTGGCTTCACCAGCGCCTACCCAGATCGGCAAAAATCGAGCGCCATCAATCTCTTTTAAGAGCACGATGGGTTGGTTGGAAGGCATTTCGACGCGAACGCCGATGACCTCCATAGAGATCAACATAAATTATGAACGCAGGCGATGAAGGCCGCCACGAACGAGTGCAGCATGCAATCGGATTGATAGCGAAGCAATCTCTTTTTGAACTTCTTCGGCACGGGCCTTGGACTCAGAGTTCTTCTGACGAGTCAGCGGTGTGATTACTTGCTCAATCAAACCTATTTCACGATCAGCCGCTGATTTAAATGAACGTAGATGCCGCGCTTCAATTCCAAAACTTGCCATCTCAGTAACTGCTGTGGCAATTGCTAATGCGTCGCCATCATAATGACGACCACGTGGTGCAATCAGACCATAACCCTCAAGTTCAACTAACTGATCCTCTTTGAGGCCTGAATTCTTGAGCAGCTCATCACGAGATAAACGCATCTCTGAAACTTCACCAAAAGTACTAGGCGCCATTTCACCATCGATTGTCGCTAGCCCAATATTTGGTCGAGGCGCAGACACAACACCGGTAGAGGCCGGCACCAGGCCGCGGTCGATTGCGTCGAGATTATCTTTAATAACTTTGAGTGGAAGATACTGATCGCGTTGAGCCAGAAGAACATATCGCAGACGCTCTAAATCAGAACTTGTGAATTTGCGATAACCCGACGGAGTTCTTTGAGGTTCAATCAAACCTTCAGATTCAAGAAAACGAATCTTAGAAATTGTAATGTCAGAGAAATCCGGACGTAGGCGGTTGAGAACCTCACCTATGCTCAAATACGCGCGAGCTGGTACAGCCATGTAAATACTCCCCTATTTATTTTCTGCCAGAGATGAAGAGCAAATGAAATTTGCCGATCTGTATCTGATCACCCGATTTTAAATCTTGTCGTGCAGTAGAAATATTGTTGACGTACGTGCCATTGAGTGAGCCCGCATCGTTAATGCTAAAACCGTTTTCATTCTTTTCAATAACTGCATGTGCTCGAGAAACGGTAACGTCATCTAAAAAAATATCGCTCGCACTGGCTCGTCCAATTGATGCCACGGCCGAGGTGATTAAGAATCGAGAACCTAAATTCGATCCCTTATTAATTACCACCATTGCTTTATCGTGCGACTTGGAGACTTCTTCGATGATGCTGCGCTGCGCTTCTGGCAAAGTGGCTAGAAACTCCTCAAGAGCTCCAGCTGGGGAATCACTTACCTGGCGAAGGCTCAGATGGAGAGTGGAGGTCAATTCATTGGGCGACTGTTCCGCGTTCATGCGACCTCCTCCTTCACCGTCAACCTGAGGCTGACACTAAAGGGGTGAGAGGTTTTGGTCAAGCCGTGATTTGGGCGTATCCCGCAGCATCTAGAAGCTCAGTTGGCTCGCTAGAGATTTCGACCTTAACCAGCCAGCCTGCGCCATAAGGATCGCTGTTTAATAACTCTGGGTTTTGCGAAAGGGCGTTATTTATCTCAATGACTGCGCCACTTACTGCTGCGAAGATTTCCGAAACCGACTTTGTGGATTCCACTTCGCCACATACTTTGCCTGCAATCAAAACTTCCCCAACTTTCGGTAGTTGCACATAAACAATGTCGCCTAAGGCCCCTTGTGCGAAATCGGTAATTCCCATCGTGTAAACATTTCCGCTTGAACTAACCCATTCATGTTCTTTTGTATATTTCAAACCTTCAGGAATTGATGACACGTGTTCCTCTCATTCGCGAAAAGCCTTCGCGCGCATAACTTATACCTGTCGCAATGTAGAGGGCAATCCCCCAGATGGCAAAACCCCAACCTAGAACAAAGGCGATGGTACCGATCGTAGAATCATGTGTGGCAAGTAGCAGAAAAGGAAATGCGTACAGCAGATTGAACGTTGCAGCTTTTCCTAAGTAAGTAACCTGAAACGGTGCATGACCCTTAATTTTCATCACCACAGTTAAAATGGCCAAAATTAAGTCACGCCCAATAAGTACAACTATTACCCAGGTAGGAACGATATGGCGGAGTAAAAATACAATGAGCGTGGCAAAAATATAGAGACGATCAATTGTTGGATCGGCTAATTCGCCAAAGCGAGAAGTTTGATTCCATGCTCGTGCCAATTTTCCATCGAAATAGTCGGTGGCTCCACCTATAGCTAGAACCACTATTGCCCAACCATCGGCATGTAGGTTCAACGTTAAATAAATAAAAAGCGGAATTCCCAGAAAACGTAGAAAAGTCAGGCCGTTAGGAATTGTCAGTAACGAGGTGTTCATCGCTAATCGCGCTCTTTAACTCGTATCGCAACTTGAACCGGAGTACCGGGAAAGGAGAACTCTTCGCGCAATCGACGTTCGATGAAGCGTCGATACGATGCCTCGATCCAGCCATTAGAGAAGACCACAAACTTTGGAGGGGCAATTCCTGCCTGCGTCGCGTAATAGACCTTGGGTTGTTTGCCACCACGTACCGGAGGCGGAGTTGCTCCAATGAGTGCGCCTAAGAATGAATTGAGCTTTGCAGTCGGAACGCGCTTTTCCCAACTATCCAAGGCGGTACGAAGTGCCGGCGCCAAACGATCACGGTGCCAACCAGTTTTAGCTGCCACGTTGACCCGTTGGGCCCATTCAACTTGATCTAAGTGGCGATCAATTTCTCTATCCAGCTGATCGCGGCGGTCCTCATCGACTAGATCCCATTTATTCATCACGATGACCATCGCTTTGCCTGCTTCTTCAACCATAGTGATGACGCGCAAATCTTGTTCAGTGATTGGTTCTGATGCATCCAAAACTACTACGGCGACTTCACAACGCTCTAACGCCGTTTGCGTACGAAGTGATGCGTAGTAATCAGTGCCCGATGCTTGGTTAGCGCGTTTTTTTAGTCCGGCAGTGTCGATAAATCTCCAGATCGATCCGCCAAATTCAATTAATTCATCAACGGGATCTCGGGTCGTTCCAGCAACATCATCCACAATCGAACGATTTTCTCCAGCCAGAGCATTGAGTAAAGATGACTTGCCAACATTTGGTCGGCCAATCAATGCAACTTTGCGATACCCATCTTGCGTCTGTGCTCCCCCAACTTCAGGAAGTTCGGCAACAATATGATCAAGTAAATCTCCACTGCCACGTCCATGTAGTGCTGAAACGAAATATGGTTCGCCTAACCCAAGAGACCAAAGACCGTGGGCTTCAGACTCTTCACGTTCACCATCAACTTTGTTACCAATCAAAATCAAAGGCTTCTTTGCTTTGCGCAGATGTTGCACCAAAATATCGTCTTCATCTAATGCACCAACTTGCGCATCAACAACGAAAGCGAGGACATCGGCCTCTTGCATCGCAATTTCAGCACCAGCACTTACTTGCACTGAAATACCATCCGGTTTAGCTTCCCAGCCACCTGTATCCATGATGATGAAGCGACGACCGCCCCATTCACATTCATATTGGATACGATCTCGAGTAACACCAGGAGTGTCTTCAACAATTGCTTCGCGTCGACCCAAGAAGCGATTAATTAACGTAGATTTTCCAACATTGGGACGACCCAAAATTGCAACGATTGGTAGTCCCAACAACGATCGCTGGCGTAGTAACTCCCAGATTCGTTCTACCGTTTCATCCAAATCCAAATTAGTTGAATCAACTTCAACGGCGTCAAAGGCCATCGCCAAAGGCGAAATTGCGCGCGTGGAATCAACAGAATCACGGTTCTCTAGCGAAGTTTTTACATCGATATTTTTATCTGTAATCTCGCTCTCACGTCGCGTAGCTCGGGCATCAATATCTGCGGTGAGGTAGATTTTAAGCGCAGCATCTGGCGCAACGACGGTACCGATATCGCGTCCCTCGACTACAACTCCCCGCTCTGATTGCGAAATAATTTTGCGTTGAATTACCAGCAGTTCTTCGCGCACTTGGGGTATGGCGCTGATGCGGCTAACATTTTCAGTAACAGAGGTGCCACGAATTGCATGTGTAATTTGCGTATCCCCAGCAAAAACATTTGGAGAAGTGGGATCTGAAACAAATCTGATGGGAAATCTCTTGAGCGCTTGCACAATCTCGCTTGCATCAGTCAGATTATTTTCCAGCGCTATCCATGTAGCGGCGCGATAAAGAGATCG
>CAIXDY010000167.1 GCA_903918325.1 uncultured Actinomycetes bacterium | reverse complement strand
TTACATTGACAGCTTCGGTAAAGATTTTTGCTTGTTGAATTCCATTTTGCCCTCTTGTCGCATCGAAAACTAAAAGGACTTCATTGATTGGGAAAACCTTTTCTACGACGCGTTTCACTTTTTCTAATTCGGCCATTAAGTCATTTTTATTGTGCAATCGGCCGGCCGTATCAATAATTAAGTAATCAGCCGCTAACTCTTGTGCGCGTTTTGCTGCATCGAAAGCTACCGAAGCAGGATCTCCATTTGCTTTACCAGAAATAACTTCAACTCCGATTCGCGCACCCCACGTTTGCAATTGCTCAACAGCAGCAGCACGGAAAGTGTCACCAGCGGCCATTACAACGCTTTTTCCAGATTTCTTAACGAGCGCGGCCAATTTAGCAACGCTTGTAGTTTTTCCAGTTCCGTTGACTCCAACAACCATTACCACCGTTGTCCCACTGGGATTTGTGATGGGGTTTCGGATTTTTGTTGAAAGGTTCGATGTCAAAATCTGTTCTAACGCCGCTTGGGCATTTTCACTTTTGACTGTGCGGGCTTGCTCGAGAAATCCACGGGTTAACGTTGGACCCAAATCTGAGAGTAAAAGCTCTTCTTCTAACTCTTTCCAGTCTGCAGGTGCGAAATCATTAGTGCCCTTTATCTTGGCAATGAATTTACTAAATAATCCCATGCGAGATTAACTTGCGTCAGATTCGCGCAAACGTTGAGAAATAACTTCAGTCACACCATCGCCCCGCATAGTTACGCCATACAGCGCATCGGCGATCTCCATGGTGCGCTTTTGGTGCGTAATAATAATGAGCTGTGAACTTGCACGAAGCTCTTCCAAAATTACAAGCAAACGTCCCAGGTTTACATCATCAAGGGCTGCCTCAACTTCATCCAGTACATAGAACGGACTTGGGCGGGCTTTAAAGATGGCAACTAACATTGCAACAGCGGTCAAAGATTTTTCTCCACCCGAAAGAAGTGAGAGTCGCTTGATGCGCTTTCCTGGCGGACGAGCTTCAACATCTACGCCACTAATAAGTGGATTATCTGGATCAGTCAAAATTAAACGCCCATCACCACCAGGGAATAAGCGAGAAAAAATATCTTCGAAGTGCTTGGAGGTTTCTTCAAAAGCCTCCATGAAAATGGATTGAACGCGATCATCGACTTCTTTGATGATATCGAGCAAATCTTTCTTAGTGTTCTTCAAATCTTCAAGTTGTTCAGCCAGGAACTTCAATCGCTCTTCCAGCGATGAAAACTCTTCAAGTGCCAGCGGATTGATTTTGCCCAGCAAGTTCAGGGAGCGCTCGGCCGAAGCTAAACGCTTTTCCTGTTGGTCGCGTCGGTAAGGAATTAATTCAGTTGTGACAATTTCGCCAGCTTCATTTTCAAAAAACGTTGGAACGTCATTTTCAGGTCCGTATTCAGCAACCAATGTCTGGGTATCAATTCCGAACTCTTCCACGGTTTTATCTTCTAGCGCCTGTATACGCATACGTTGTTCAGCACGAGCAATCTCATCTTTGTGAACACTTGAGGTCAATTGCTCAAGTTCGGCGCTGAGTTCACGACCCCGAGTTCGCACCGTCAAAGTTTCACCGTCGCGTGCTGCACGTGATTCCTCTAAACGGCCACGTTCGGTTGCCGCTTTAGCAATAGATCGTTCAATATGTATAAGAACTTCGTAAGCCGATTCCGCGATTGCTTGTGAAATAACCGCTGCACGTGCTCGCGCACCACGGCGAATAATCGCGCGTTCAGATGCTTCACGTTCATTGCGCGCCCCATCTTCAAGGGCTTTAGCCCGAGCTGCAATTGAATCAACGCGTTCTTCAGTTGTTCGCACTGCAAGGCGTGCTTCTACTTCGGTTGTGCGTGCAAGTGAGACTGCATTTCGTAGTTTTTCAGTAAAAGTGTGATCTGGTTCTGGTACTACACCTTGCTGGTGTAATTGATTTTGTGCAATTACTAGCTCGCCTTCATCACGGTTCTTAGCCGCACTTGCCTCAGATATCGATACATTGAGTCGTTCTACTTCGGCTAAAGCAGATTTCATATTCTGTCCAGAAACTGCCAACTGCTCGGTGATTGCGGCGATGCGGGCATCAGATTCATTGAGTTTTGCTAAAACTAAATCAAAAGCACTATGACGATCGGCAACTTCAGACGTGGCTGTTGAAATTTCAAATTTTAGTCGATCACATGTATGCGTAATTTCATTGAGCTTTACTTCAAGTGATTCGATGAGTGCCTTAATTTCAATAAGTGAGGCTGAAGATTTTGAGCCACCGCGTGCGCGACCGCGAGCAACAACATCGCCATCACGAGTAACAACGGTTACTGATGGATGTGATCGTAAAATTGCTTCGGCTTCGCGAGCATTTTCAGCAACTACAGTCGATGCTAATAAGTGGGCAAGAAGTTCTGAAATAGAACTAGAACGAATATGTGATGAAATTGGATTAAGTCCAGACGGAATATTTGTATTTGTGGCGCTACCGGATTCGTACACCAAAACGTCGGCTTGACCCAAGTTGTGATCGCGCATTGTTGTTAGTGCTGTGACCGCTGAAGATAAATCCTGCACCACGATGGCATCAGCCAAGGTGCCAAGTGCTGCAGCGGCAGCTGATTCCCAACCACTATCGATTTCAATAAGGGAGGCAACTGAACCCAGAATATGAACTCCGCGTGAATCACGGATAAGGGCTGAAGCACCGTCACGGTTTTGTGAAGTCAACTTCATGGCTTCTATCTTTGATTCCACTGCATTGCGTTCGCGATCGGCGGCGCGTTCGGCATCAACTAACGCGGCTAATTTTGTTGTCGACGTTGCCAAAGCAGTTTTTGCCGATTCAAAAGCGGAATCAAGGCCTAATTCCCCAGAATCGGCACTGGCAATCTCGAGTTCAAATGATGCGTATTCGCGCGAAGCAAGATCCGCGCGATTTTGTGCATCGTCACGCGCTTTAGTTAAACGGGCTATTTCTTCAGCAATAGCTTCAAGGCGCGCTTGCAAAGATTTGATATGGCCCTCTTGTCGCGCCGTACCTTCGCGCGCATCGGCAATTGCACGCATTGCTGCGGCGATTTTATCTTCATCAGATTTTAATTCGTGTTCTGCTGCAGCAAGCGCCGAAGTTGCTTCTGTAAGCGCACGTTGCGTCTGGTTAATATTATTTCGTAATTCACTTTCTTCTTGACGCAAACCGAGAGCTTCTTTTTCAAGAGCTTCAGGATCGCGACCTGCAGATCGTGCTTCTTCAGCCTCTTCGTTGAGAAAACGTGATCGTTCCTGCGCAAGGCTTTGCGTTCCGCGGAATTTTTCGCGAAGTGAATTTAATTGATAATACGTTTCTTGCGCTTGCACAAGAAGTGGAGTCTCTTGAGCGGATTGGGCATCAAGAGCAATTTCACGATTTCGGATTACTTCAAGTTCGCTATCAACTAGTGCACGTTTTTCCCGAAGTGAAGTCTCATCCGCGACTTCAGCATCTAAAGTCCGCGACATCGAAATAAAATCATCGGCTAATAAACGAAGCTTTGCATCGCGCAAGTCAGCTTGAATCGTGGCGGCTTTCTTAGCAACTTCGGCTTGCTTACCAAGTGGACGAAGTTGACGGCGAAGTTCAACTGTTAAATCTTGTACGCGCGCTAAATTTGTCTGCATTGAATCAAGTTTGCGCAGCGCTTTTTCCTTACGCTTGCGATGCTTCAATACGCCAGCTGCTTCTTCAATAAAACCACGACGTTCTTCAGGAGTCGCCATCAAAATTGCATCGAGTTGACCTTGACCAACAATGACGTGCATTTCGCGGCCAATACCCGAATCGCTAAGTAATTCTTGAATATCAAGTAAGCGTGATGCTTCGCCATTTATTTGATATTCCGATTGCCCATTACGGAAAAGAATGCGTGAAATAGTTACTTCGGTGTAGTCAATTGGCAGCGCACCATCGGTGTTATCAATTGTTAGTGATACTTCTGCGCGGCCAAGTGGTGCGCGACCACTGGTACCAGCGAAAATAACATCTTCCATTTTTCCCCCACGAAGAGATTTAGCGCCCTGTTCACCCATAACCCATGTCAGCGCATCCACCACATTTGATTTACCGGAACCGTTAGGGCCAACCACGCATGTGATTCCAGGCTCTAAGCGCAAAGTGGTAGCCGAAGCAAAGGACTTAAAGCCCTTGAGGGTCATACTCTTCAAATACACGCGGTAAACCTATCGCGCCGCGCGCTTGTTTTCGGCGATATTACGGTTGCGGGAGTTCGATTTTTAGGCTTTCGTAAGCGATTCTGGCAGCTACTTGCTCGGCCTCTCGCTTGCTCTTTCCAGTACCAACGGCCACGGCAATTCCAGAGACCATCGCAGTTGCAGTGAAATCCTTATCGTGATCTGGACCTTGTTCAGTCACTACATATTCGGGGGCGCCTTTTCCAAGACTGGCTGCTAATTCTTGAAGTGCGGTTTTGCCATCAAGACCAGCACCGCGCGCAACTGCAGAATCAACCGTTGATTCAATGAGGCGAACAACAATTTCAGTGCATGTGGCAAAACCACATTGCAAATAAATAGCACCAATCAATGCTTCTAGAGCATCGGCTAAAAGTGAATTTTTATCCCGGCCATTCGTAACTTCTTCACCCTTGCCAAGCCGAATGTATTGACCAAGATCTAAAGTTCGCGCAATATCGGCGAGCGCACGCATATTGACTACTCCAGAACGTAATGGAGATAAACGTGATTCATCTAAATCTGGATATCGTTTATAAAGTTCTTCAGTAACTATTAAACCCAGTACTGAATCACCAAGAAATTCAAGACGCTCATTAGTTTCTTTACTTCCCGATTCATATGCAAATGAACGATGAGTAAAAGCTAACTGCAGAAGTGAGGGTTCAATTTCAACCCCCAATGCTTCATTGAGCATCGAGCTCAGATCAAACCTCTAGAACTTGGCGGCGGTTATAAGTACCGCACGTTGGACATGCTGTGTGTTGAAGCTTTGGAGATTGGCATTGTCCGCATGTTGCTAAAGAGGCAGCAGTTGTTTTCCACTGGCTACGGCGTGAGCGCGTCTTAGAACGCGACATTTTTCGCTTTGGTACTGGCACGGTTCGAACCTCTTCTTTTCTCAAAGCAGCGGTGGCTGCAAGGGGTAAGTATCCCCCAAAAACCCTAATTCTTGAAATCGGCCAGCGGACTACTCCAGGTCTAGGCCGTTCAATCCCGCCCAACGGGCATCAATTACCTCATGAGCGTGATCGGCCGGCAAATCTGCCCACTTGCCACCGCACTCTGGACATAGGCCTAAGCAATCATCGCTACAGAGCGGATTAATAGGAAGTGCGAGAACGATTGCATCACGAATGGGGCCCTCTAAATCCATGACATCGCCATCCATCATTAATTCATCAGCGATATCTAAATCATCCTCATCCTCATTGCGCTTTTTCTTAGTGCGCTCAACCTTTTGCGCATAGTAATAAAGCTCCTGAATTTTGCGTTCAATCTCAAGGGCCATCGGATCTAAGCAGCGCGTGCATTCACCTTTAGCAACTGCAAAAATTTCGGCCGTAAGTAAAACGCCTTCGGTGACAGATTCCAAGCGGGCATCAACTTCAATAATGTCGCCTACGGGCACGCAAATTAAATCGACACCCACTTTTTCTGGCACGGTGATATCGAGTTCATATTCCTTTAATTCACCGGCTCGGCGGGCTAGCTCATGCGTATTGAGTTTATAAACCTCGGGTAAGCGTGCCATGAAGATTAGTCGGCATCTGAGAGTTGGGCTAAGACATCTTTATCATTTGCACCGGCCAAACGTTCACGGCCTCTAGCAACTGCATCCTGAGTCTTATTTAAAATAACTTCCAAAGTTGCAAGGCGTCCATCAATGTATTCCTCAACTTCTTGCTTTTCTTGTTCAGCAAGGGATCTGGCATCATCGATAATTTTGCGCGCTTCATCACGTGCATTTTGAACAATCGCAGTCTGCTCAACCATGCGTGCAACATCTTCGCGCGCCATTGCAATCATTTGTTCTGAACTGACACGACCTTCTTCAATAATTGCATCACGCGCTGCAAGTAGCTTTTGGGCTGACTCAAAATCTGTCGGTAATGATTCACGGGCTTCATCTAAGAGTTCTAGCATCTCGCCGCGATGAACTACACAACTGGCAGAAAGTGGAACACCACGTGCCTCTTCCACCATAGTTATGGCTGCCGTTAATTTTTCGACTGAGTCCATTGCTTTACTTCCCTGCTACTCGAAGTTTGAGCGCTGCATTGACCGAGGCTGGCACCATTGTGGAAACATCTCCCCCGTAGTGTGCGAGCTCCTTAACTAAAGATGAGGATAAGAATGAATGTGATGGAGCTGTTGCCATAAACATTGATTCGACCCCAGCTGCTTGCAAATTTACTTGTGCCATCTGTAACTCATAATCAAAGTCGGTAACTGCGCGAAGGCCCTTAACAATGACTTGCACTGAATTGCTCTTGCAGTAATCAACTAATAGTCCAGACCACGAATCAACCACAACATTGGGCAGATTTGATGTGGTTTCACGAATCATCTCAATTCGCTCGGCTACGGTGAAAAGTGAGGATTTAGTGCGGTTCTCTAAGACTGCAACAACGACTTGATCAAAATGAGCACTTGCGCGAGTAATGATGTCTAGATGCCCATATGTAATTGGATCAAAGGAGCCGGGACACACTGCGCGCTTCATGGTTCAAACGCTAGCAAGAGATGCCGGAGTTAGCCATTCTCAGGCGTGTAATTGCCGTAGAAAATCGTGGCTTGACCATAATTTCTATCGCGCACTGCCTTGAAAGCTTGCGGCCAAGTGAAATTTGATCGCTTTGCGGTGCGCTCAACTGCGATGAGTGCATCATCTTTAAGAAAAGCACCTTCATGTAATTTACGTAAAATCTCTTCTACCTCTTGATCTTGAAAATCATATGGCGGGTCAACATAAACAATGTGATATTTCTCTTTAGGCGGATCACTGAGAAAGCGTTGCGCTGACATTGGATAAAGTTGAAACTTTCCAGCTGGCTTATTTTTATTCACAAGTTCGAAGTTATTTTCAATCGTCTTCTGGGCATCCGGATCTTTTTCGACGACATGTACAAGTGATGCGCCACGCGAAAACGCTTCTAACGCTATTGCCCCAGAGCCTCCAAAGAGATCTAGAACATGTAGACCCAGAAAATCTCCGAACTCAGAAAGCAGCGATGAAAATAAACCCTCACGAGCTCGATCAGATGTAGGTCTGGTTGCACCAGCAACGGTTCCTAGAGTTCGACCTTTTGCAACGCCAGCAATAATTCTCAATGCATCAACCCTTATCTAAATAGTCAACGGCCATATCTCGTGCCATGGCATTTAATTCATTCTTAAGCGCAGGATAACTCGTTAAATCAGGCGATGCAGTAATTATCTCCTGGGCATCGCGCCGAGCAGCTTCAATCAAATCTTCATCACGTAGAACTCGTAGTAACCTCAAATGAGATTGCGTTCCAGACTGCCTTGCACCCAGCACATCACCTTCACGGCGTTGTTCTAAATCGATACGCGAAAGTTCAAAGCCATCCAGAGTTGCTGCTACGGCATCGAGGCGCGCTCGTGCAGGAGTTTCTGCCACAGCGTTAGTAACAAGTAAACAAAGCCCTGGAGAAGTTCCACGGCCAACTCGACCACGCAACTGATGAAGTTGCGATACACCGAAACGATCGGCATCCATAATCACCATGATTGTTGCATTTGCAACATCGACTCCTACTTCAATGACGGTCGTTGAAACAAGTACATCGATTTCTCCTGCCGCAAAAGCCGTCATTGTGCGCTCTTTTTCTTCAGTGCTCAAACGTCCATGCAACATCGCTAGCTTTAAACCAGAGAGCGCATCGCCATGCAAGCGGGGCGCTAACTCTTCAACCGATGCAATATCACTAGATTCAGTGCCAAAAAGAAAGTCAATATCGGCATTTTCATCGCTACCCGCTTGGATTCGCGGCGCCACGATGTAAGCCTGGTGACCTTGCGCAACTTCTTCGCGAATACGTTCCCATGCGCGCTCTAAGTAACCCGGCTTTTCCATTACTGGAATTACGTGCGTTGTAATTGGTTGTCGCCCCAGTGGAAGTTCGCGCAAAGTTGAAACATCTAAATCACCAAAGACTGTCATCGCAACCGTTCGTGGAATTGGCGTCGCGGTCATAACGAGTAAGTGCGGTGGCTTCTGCGCTTTTTCTTTTAGCGCATCGCGCTGTTCAACTCCGAAGCGATGCTGTTCATCCACCACGATCAAACCAAGATCTTTGAATTCCACTTTCTCTCCGAGTAATGCATGTGTTCCAATAACTATGCCGGCATCCCCTGATGCGGCAAGAGCTAATGCCGCTTTTCGCGCCGGTGCACTTTGTGAACCAGTAATTAAAGTTACTTGCGTTGCTTTATCTTGCGAACCTAACTTTCCACCTTGAGCTAAATCTCCAAGAAGTTTTTCAATTGTTCGAAGGTGCTGTGCCGCCAAAACTTCAGTGGGCGCTAGTAAAGCTGCTTGTCCCCCACTATCAACTACGGCCAGCATGGCGCGCAAAGCCACAATTGTTTTACCCGAACCAACTTCACCTTGAAGTAAGCGGTGCATCGGGTGATCCTGCGCTAAGTCGCGCTCAATCTCAGCGCACACAGTTTTCTGCCCACCAGTTAATTCAAAAGGCAGCGACTTATCAAAAGCCTCCAAGATTCCGCCTGTAATAGTTTTTCGAGATGCCGTATTGAGTTTCTTTAATTCATTGCGCCGCAATACCAATAAAGATTGCAAAAGAAATGCTTCATCAAAAGTTAAACGTTCGCGGGCTTTTTCCGCTGAATCCAAATCAGCTGGGCGATGCAGCTGCACTAGCGCTTGATGAAGAGTTGGATAATCATGTGCTTGCCTAATTTTTTCGGGAAGGTAGTCTTCAATCTCATCTAGAGAATCGATAGCCATCTCGACGCATCTAGAAATTTTCCATGAAGGCATTTTCGAAGTAGCCGGATACACTGGAAGAAATTTCCCAGCAAATGAACTGGCAGCGGCATCAACATCATTGCCATCGGGAATCATTTCGTAATCTGGGTGTGCGAGTTGCTTCTTGCTATTAAATACGCCGACTTTGCCGGCAAATAAACCTTGCCGTCCTACTTTGAGCTCTTTTTCACGCCAGGCTTGATTGAAGAAAGTAAGCGAGAGTTTGTCGGTCCCATCGGTCACAACAACTTCAAAAATACTTCCCTTTCGCCCACGTAAAGGCCTATTTGTGGAAGAAAAAACTTCGGCCAAAATCGTGACTTCATCACCTTCAGTTAATGCAGAAATATCTGAAAGCTCTCCGCGCACCATGTATCGGCGGGGATAGTGGCGCATCAAATCGCCCACACTCTTAATTTCAAGACCATCACCTAGAACTTTGGCAGTGCGATCCCCAACTACTGAGGAGAGTTTGCTATCAAGATCTGCCATGCGGGCATTCTCCCGTAAAAGCTGCTGACGCAACGTTCATTACGTGATTTTTACGCTCAATTTGCGTTGAGCCTAACGGGGCTTTGAGTGGATTGGCGTATGCCCATAACCTCGCGATACCCTTGCGCCTTGTCCGTTAAGGACTACTTACGTTCACAAATAAAAGGAGTACCGCTGTGGCATCAACATGCGATATCTGTGGCAAAGGGCCCAGCTTCGGCAATAACGTTTCTCACTCACAGGTAAAGACACGTCGCCGTTGGAATCCAAATATTCAGCGCGTTCGTACACTTGTTAAGGGTGCAACTAAGCGTCAAAACGTTTGTACTTCATGCCTAAAGGCTGGAAAAGTTACACGTTAATTTTTTCTCATTAATTGAAATGGCGCCAGGTATCTGGCGCTTTTTTCATTTCCAGGCCAGTAACTCCAGTTCCA
>CAIXDY010000166.1 GCA_903918325.1 uncultured Actinomycetes bacterium | reverse complement strand
GAAGGTTGGCGCCCACCTTACGATTCAACGGTTGTAACAAATCTAAAAAATAATGGAATTATTATTTTAGGTAAGACAAATATGGATGAGTTCGCGATGGGTTCATCAACAGAAAACTCAGCGTATGGCCCGACACATAATCCTTGGGATTTAACACGTATTCCTGGCGGTTCAGGTGGAGGATCTTCGGCAGCATTAGCTGCTTTTGAAGCACCACTTGCAATCGGAACTGATACCGGTGGATCTATTCGCCAGCCTGCTGCAGTTACCGGAACTGTTGGAGTAAAACCAACGTACGGTGGAGTTTCGCGTTTTGGTCTTGTGGCTTTTTCATCTTCACTTGATCAGGCCGGTCCATGTGCACGTACGGTTCTAGATGCAGCCTTGTTACATGAAGCAATCGCTGGTCATGATCCAAAAGATTCAACCTCAATCAACGCGCCGGTACCTGCAGTTGTACATGCTGCACGTGCCGGAAATGTAAAGGGAATGAAAATTGGCGTAGTGAAAGAACTCAACGGTGATGGGTATCAACCTGGAGTTCGCAAGCGCTTTGAAGAATCACTTGAGTTATTGGCAGCAGCTGGCGCTGAAATAGTTGAAGTATCTGCCCCCAACTTTGAGTACGCGCTTGCGGCTTACTACTTAATTGCACCATCTGAATGTTCATCAAACTTAGCTCGCTTTGATGCGATGCGTTATGGCTTGCGCGTTGGAGATGTCGATGGTGCATCGGCTGAATCGGTTATGAACTTAACGCGTGAAGTTGGCTTTGGGCGCGAAGTAAAGCGTCGTATTATTTTGGGAACTTATGCTTTATCTTCGGGTTATTACGATGCGTATTACGGTAGCGCACAGAAAGTTCGCACGCTTATTACTCAAGATTTCAACAAGGCCTTTGAAATCGCCGACGTGCTAGTTTCTCCAACATGCCCAACCACTGCCTTTAAAATCGGTGAAAAAGCTAATGATCCATTAGCAATGTATTTAAATGACATTGCAACTATTCCAGTCAACATGGCAGGAATTGGCGGAATGTCATTACCGTCAGGTCTTGCCGATGAAGATGGATTGCCGGTTGGTTTTCAGATCATGTCACCGGTGATGAAAGACGAGCGCATGTACTCGGTTGGATCTGCATTGGAAGCCGCACTTCTTTCTAAGTGGGGCGCACCATTACTTTCAAAGATTCCAGCTTTGGCAGGTAGCAAATGAGCCTGACATATGACGACGTAGTTGCAAAATATGAACCAGTATTAGGTCTAGAAGTTCACGTCGAACTCAATACAAAATCTAAGATGTTTTGTGGTTGCTCCACTATTTTTGGCGCCGAACCAAATACTCAAACTTGTCCAGTTTGTTTAGCGCTACCAGGGGCGCTTCCGACGGTTAATGAAAAGGCCATTGAATCAACAATTAAAATTGGTTTAGCTCTGAACTGTTCAATTGCGCCATTTTCCCGCTTTGCTCGTAAGAATTATTTCTATCCAGATATGCCGAAGAACTTTCAGATTTCTCAATATGATGAACCAATCTGCGTAAATGGTTATGTAGATGTTGAAATCGAAACAGATGAAGGACCAAAAACTTTCCGAATCGAAGTAGAACGTGTACATATGGAAGAAGACACCGGTAAGTCATTGCACGTGGGTGGGGCAACTGGTCGAATCCATGGGGCTGAATACTCATTGCTGGATTACAACCGCGCCGGTATTCCATTAGTAGAAATCGTTACCAAAATTGTGCCAGGCACAGGCAAATATGCTCCCGAAGTTGCACGCGCATATGTTGCCGAGCTGCGCGATATTTTGCGTTCATTAGGTGTAAGTGATGTAAAAATGGAACAAGGTTCACTCCGTTGCGATGCCAACGTCTCACTTCGCATTATTGGTTCCGACGTTTTAGGAACTCGATCAGAAACTAAGAATGTG
>CAIXDY010000165.1 GCA_903918325.1 uncultured Actinomycetes bacterium | reverse complement strand
GATTTTGGAACTGGTGCGGTAAAAGTAACTGCAGCCCACGATCCAAATGACTTTGAGATGGCAGTCCGCCATAACGTTCCATTCGTAGTAATCATGAATGAACACGGCGTAATGGATGGCACGGGTACTGAGTTTGATGGCATGGATCGCTTTGAAGCGCGCGTTGCCGTTGTTGAAAAACTTCGCTCTTTAGGACGCATTGTTGCTGAAAAGCGTCCATATATTCACGCAGTTGGTCACTGTTCTCGTTGCGATACAACGGTTGAACCGCGTTTATCTAAGCAGTGGTTTGTGAAAGTTGCACCACTTGCAAAAGCTTCAGCCGATGCCGTTCGCAATGGTTCGGTGACAATTGAACCTAAAGAATTAGAACCACGTTATTTTGATTGGGTCGACAACATGCACGACTGGTGTATTTCGCGTCAGCTGTGGTGGGGACATCGAATTCCAGTTTGGTATGGACCAAATAATGAATTTGTAGTTGTTGGTCCGGGAGAGAAAGCTCCGGCTGGCTACACGCAAGATCCAGATGTTTTAGATACATGGTTCTCTTCAGGGCAATGGGCATTTTCAACTTTTGGTTGGCCAGAAAAAACCGCCGATCTTGCAAAGTTTTACCCAACATCAGTTCTTGTAACTGGATACGACATCTTGTTCTTCTGGGTAGTTCGTATGATGATGATGAGTACTTTTGCGATGGATGGCGTTCCACCTTTTAAAACCATCATGTTGCACGGCTTAGTTCGCGATCAATTTGGTAAAAAGATGTCTAAGAGTCGCGGAAATGTGATTGACCCAATCGAGTTTATGGATAAGTACGGGGCCGATGCGCTGCGATTCACGTTAGCACGTGGAGCAAACCCAGGTACTGATCAAGCACTTGCCGAAGATTGGATTGGTGGTTCTCGTAACTTTGCGACCAAGCTGTGGAATGCAACGCGATTTGCCATGATGAATGGCGCAACAGTTGAAGGTGAATTACCTGCAATTGATTCACTCAATGCCATCGATAAGTGGATTCTAAGTCGCTTGTCTGCAACTATTTCACAGGTTGATGCACTTCTTGAAAAATATGAGTTTGCGCGCGCTTGCGAGATTTTGTATCACTTTGCTTGGGATGATCTGTGCGACTGGTACTTAGAACTTTCTAAAGAGGTATTTGCCGGAACTGATTCAGCCAAGACAAAGCGCGTTTTAGGACATGTTCTAGATCAATTGCTCAGACTGCTGCACCCAGTTATGCCCTTTATTACTGAGGAGCTTTGGACAACTTTGACCGGTGGGGAATCTCTTGTAGTTGTGCAATGGCCAATAGCAAGCGCTGCCCACGTTGATAAAACATCAGAAAAGTTAGTTGCACAGATGCAAGAAATTATTACTGATGTCCGTCGATTCCGTAATGACCAAGGAATTAAAACTTCGGCAAAAATTCCGGCACGATTTGTTGCTAAAGGTGCAATTTCAGAATACGCAAGCGCTATGGCATTTGTATTGCGCCTTGAACTGGGCGAGATCACCCCGAGTGCCAAAGTTGAAATTGGATCGATTCAAGTCGAGTTTGATTTAACTGGCTCAATTGACGTCGTAGCCGAACGCGCGCGTCTAGAAAAAGATTTAGCTGCTGCACAAAAAGATAAACAAACTGCGGAAGTTAAGTTAAATAATGAAGGTTTCATGGCCAAAGCCCCAGAATCTGTTGTCGTTGAGATTCGTGAACGTTTAGCGAAAACTAGTGCCGATATTGAACGCATCACGGCGCAGCTTGCAGCATTGCCACACGCATGATTATTTCACCCGATGATCAAGAGCGTGTTGACGCTATAGAGCAGGCGTTACTCGCGCGTTGGCCAGAAACGCGCATTGCTCCATCTACTGAACGAATTGCCGCGCTCACCGATATTTTGGGTTCACCGCAGTTAACGTATCCAACAATTCATGTTGGTGGAACAAATGGAAAAACTACAACCACTCGGATGATTGATTCGCTGCTATTTGCGCATGGATTACGGACCGGGCGTTTTACTAGTCCGCACCTAGAAACGTATCGCGAACGAATTGCCATTAATGGTGAACCAATTGATCCCAAAGAGTTGATCTTTGTATACAACGATATTGCCGCATATTTAGATTTAATGGATACAAAATTTGAACACCCAATCTCGTTCTTTGAAGCCGTAACAGCTTTAGGCTTTGCTGCATTTGCCGAACACCCTGTAGATGTTGCTGTCATTGAAGTTGGAATGGGCGGGGAGTGGGATGCCACAAATGTTATTGACGCTGATGTGTCAGTAATGATGCCAATTGGCTTTGATCACATGGAATATCTGGGCAATACGTTGCATGAAATTGCATCAACTAAAGCCGGAATAATTAAAGAAGGTGGATTCATAGTTTTAGCTCAGCAAGAACCTGACGCAGCAAAAGAGCTCATCAGAAAAGCCGCTGAAGTTGGCGCTGATGTGGTTCGTGAAGGTATGGAATATTCAGTGGCATCGCGTGCCATTGCGGTGGGTGGGCAGTTGTTAACTATTCAAGGTTTGCACGATACGTATGATGAAATCTTCTTACCGCTACATGGCAAGCATCAAGCTGCAAATGCTGCCAGCGCCCTTGTGGCAGTTGAGGCTTTCTTTGGTGATCAACCGCTAGATATTGAAGCAGTGCGCGCTGGTTTTGCTGCCGTTACTTCACCTGGACGATGCGAAGTTGTTCACCGCGAACCAACTGTAATTTTAGATGCGGCACACAATCCACACGGCGCTAAAGCTTTAGCGGATACTTTGAAGAGTGAGTTCAACTTCGACGAGATAGTTGCAGTAGTTGGTGTATTTGGCGATAAAGATGCCGTCGGTATTTTGCAGGAGCTGGAATCCATTGTTGACCACGTTATTGTCACGCAGAGCACTTCTTCTCGAGCAATGCCGTCATCAGAGTTAGAAAAAATCGCTTCCACAATTTTTGGTAAAGATCGAGTTTTTGAAGTGAGTAATTTAGAAGCAGCTTTGGATCGTGCTGTTGCTAATGCAATTCGACCATTGAGTGAGGATACGGTTGGAATTCTTGTAACGGGATCAGTTGTTACAGTTGGTGAAGCACGAACTTATCTACGAAAGAAGTTTGCACAGTGAAAGTTTTAGGAGCCGCAGTTCTTGTTATGGAGAGCATGGTTTTAGGTTTTGCAATTTTGTTAGCAACTAAATCTCATTCTGCAACTGCCTTGATCTATGGTTCAGTAGTTTCGTTACTTCTTTTTCTCACTGCGGGAACTCTCAAACGACGCACAGGTTTCTATATCGGCTCCTTGATGCAAATTTTCATGATTTCATTTGGCTTTGTGATTCCAGCCTTTTTTCTCATTGGGGTGATATTTGTAGCTCTCTGGGCCGCAGCCATCATCGTGGGCCGCAAGGGCGAAGCTGCTCGCGCAGCCCTCGTGGCACAAGCAGGCACAAAGGCCTAATAGACTAGGCCCGTGAGCACAGAGAAAACCCTGATCCTAGTTAAGCCAGACGGAGTCCGTCGTGGTTTAGTTGGCGAAGTTATTTCCCGTGTTGAAACAAAGGGATATTCCATTGAAGCATTGCGAATGCTCAATGCAGATCGTGCATTACTTGAAAAACATTACGCAGAACATGTTGGTAAACCATTTTATGAACCATTAGTTGAGTTCATGATGTCTGGACCGATTGTTGCAATTGTTGCTTCGGGTAATCGTGTAATCGAAGGTTTCCGTTCCTTAGCTGGTGTTACAGATCCAACTCTTGCTGCACCAGGAACTATTCGTGGTGACTTAGCTCGTGATCAAGGCACCAAAGTTGTACAAAATATTGTGCATGGTTCAGATTCACCAGAATCTGCTGCGCGCGAGATCCAAATTTTCTTCCCTAATTAATCAAGGAGTAAAACGAATGTCATCTCAGAACAAAATGTCATTTATCGGCCGTGACATGGCCGTTGACTTAGGAACAGCCAACACGCTTGTTTATGTGCGTGGACGTGGCATTGTTTTGAATGAGCCATCTGTAGTTGCAGTTAACCAAGATACTGGCGGCATTTTAGCTGTCGGTCTTGAAGCAAAAAAGATGATTGGCCGTACTCCAGGAAATATCGTCGCAATTCGCCCACTTAAAGATGGTGTTATTGCAGATTTTGAAACTACTGAGCGCATGTTGCGTTACTTCATCCAAAAGGTTCACCGTCGTCGCTACTTGGCTAAGCCACGTATCGTTGTGTGTGTTCCTTCAGGTATCACTGGAGTAGAACAGCGCGCAGTAAAAGATGCTGCTTATGCGGCAGGTGCACGCAAGGTTTACATTATTGAAGAGCCAATGGCCGCAGCGATCGGTGCTGGACTTCCTATCCATGAACCAACTGGAAACATGGTTGTAGATATTGGTGGAGGAACAACTGAAGTTGCGGTTATTTCATTGGGTGGAATCGTTACCTCGCTTTCAATTCGTGTTGGCGGCGATGAGCTCGATCAATCGATTATTACTTGGGTTAAGCGTGAATTCTCGCTACTTTTGGGAGAGCGCACTGCTGAAGAAATTAAAATGGCTATCGGTTCGGCTTACCCACTTGCCGGTGAAAACGATGCTGAAATTCGCGGTCGCGATTTAGCAACTGGTTTGCCAAAGACAATCGTTGTATCAGCTGCAGAAATCCGCAAAGCTTTGGAAGAACCAGTTAATGCAATTGTTAACGCAGTAAAGAGCACCCTTGATAAAACTCCTCCTGAGCTTGCATCAGATTTGATGGATCGCGGAATTGTTCTTACAGGTGGTGGAGCATTACTTAAGGGTCTTGATGAGCGACTTCGCAAAGAAACTGGAATGCCAATTCACATTGCAGAGCGTCCATTGGATGCTGTTGTAGAAGGTTCCGGTAAGTGCATCGAAGAGTTTGAGGCTTTAGAGAAGGTCTTAATCTCCGAACCACGTCGATAGGTTTAATAGAAGATGCGATACGGCGGTGAGGGTCGTACCCGTCTTCTCTTAATTATCCTGATTGTCACCTCCCTCTTCCTCATTACTTTAGATTTACGTGGAGTTTCAGTTTTAAATGGCGCGCGTCAAGGCACCCAGTTCGTGCTTTCTCCATTTCAAAAAGCTGGAAATGTCGTCCTGACCCCAGTGAAGAATTTCTTCTCCGACGTAACTCACTTAGGTCGCACACGTAATCAAATTGCACAACTTCGCGCAGATAACTCAAAACTTAAGGCGGATTTACTGAACCGCAAGAGCGCTGATGCACAACTATTACAGCTAAAAAAGATTTTGGATTTAGCCGGTACTGCAGGTTATAAAGTTATCAATGCTCGAGTAATTAGCCAGGGTTCCAGCGAATCATTTTCACAAACCGTAACAATCGATATTGGTTCAAATGCCGGCATAAAACCAAATATGACTGTGCTTTCCCAACAAGGAATTGCTGGCGTCGTAAAGACGGTGTATCCAAATTCAGCATTAGTAATGCTGGCAACCGACCCATCTTTTAGAATTGGCGTACGTATTGCCGGCACGCAGCAAATAGGTATTTTGGCTGGCCGAGGTTCACGTTCAGGGGTACTGCAGCTGTTGGATAACCTCACTAATGTCAGCGTTGGAGATGTGTTGTTAGCGCGTGGCAGTGTTGCAAATCAACCTTTTGTTCCCGGAGTACCCGTTGGATATGTAACGGCAGTTGATAACTCTGCCGGAGAAATCGCGCAAACTGGATCAGTTCGCTATTACACAAATTTTGGCAACCTAGGTGTAGTTGCGAT
>CAIXDY010000164.1 GCA_903918325.1 uncultured Actinomycetes bacterium | reverse complement strand
CCTTTGCAACGCATGACATATGCCGATGCAATGTCTCGCTTTGGATCTGATAAACCAGATCTACGTTTTGCTTTGGAATTAGTTGAACAAACCGAGTTTTTTAAGGCGACCACATTTCGCGTATTCCAAGCACCGTATGTTGGCAGTGTTGTTATGCCTGGAGGAGCCAGCTCTGCACGCCGCGAATTAGATGCTTGGCAAGATTGGGCTAAAGCACGCGGTGCTAAAGGATTGGCTTACATTCTTGTCAATGAAGATGGAACTCTAGGTGGACCTGTTGCTAAAAATATTTCAGAGAGCGAAGCTGCCGGGATCGCTGCTGCAGCAGGAGCAAAGGCCGGAGATGCAATATTTTTTGCTGCCGGAGAGCGCACCGCGTCATTGAATTTATTAGGAGCGGTTCGACTCGAAATTGGAAAACGCTGCAATCTGATTCCCGACGGTAAATGGGAGTTCTTGTGGGTCGTCGATGCACCAATGTTTGAGCCGACCGATAATGGAGGCTGGACTGCGGTACACCACCCTTTCACTGGACCTAAACCCGAGTTCGCTCAAACATTTGCTAAAGATCCAGCCACTGCTTTGGCTTATGCCTATGACATTGTTTTAAATGGAACTGAATTGGGTGGCGGCTCAATTCGTATTCATGATCGACAGATTCAAAAAGATGTTTTCAGTGTTATCGGTTTAAGTGATGAAGAAGCTGCAAGTAAGTTTGGTTTTCTTTTAGAAGCCTTTAATTATGGTCCGCCTCCACACGGTGGAATCGCCCTTGGTTTAGATCGAGTATGTGCGCTACTAACTGGTTCAGATTCCATTCGTGAAGTAATCGCATTCCCAAAGACTGCAAGCGGTGGAGATCCACTCACTGGTGCTCCAACTCCCATTACCGCCGCGCAACGCAAAGAGAGCGGTATTGATGGCGCACCTAAGCAAACACCTCAGGTAGGCTAATCACATGGGTCCAGGTGGAATCGCAACAATAATCGCTAGCTGTGCGCTTATGATTATCGCTATTGCTGTGGCTTACGTAATTATTCGCGTCGGTCGGTTGATTGATGAAGCTAAAGCTTCACTGAAATCATTAACTGAAGAGACTGCGCCGCTGATCGACGAGGTTCACACCACTGTCACTTTGGTTAATGGCCCATTGAAGAGCTTCAATCGCATAACAAAGAATGCTGAAGATCTGTCAGACAAGATTAGTGAATCAACAAATGCATTTTTAAATAAAAATGGCTCTGCGGTAAAGGTAGCTGGCGCTTTGTTGTCAGCGGCTTCTATGAAGAGGTCGCGCACTAAGAAGAAGGCTGAGTGATCTCCTCTAGTGGAATCCGCCGAGATCCGTTCGCGCTGGCTGCGCTTCTTTGAAACAGATAACCGACAAGGGTTAACACATACTGTCGTTCCATCAGCTTCCTTGATTGCCGATGATCCAAATCTTTTGCTCGTCAATGCCGGAATGGTTCCTTTCAAACCTTATTTTCTTGGCGAAATAACGCCGCCTTACAAGCGTGCCACTTCAGTTCAAAAATGTGTGCGTACGTTAGATATTGATGAAGTGGGTAAGACAACACGCCATGCTTCCTTCTTCCAAATGTGCGGCAACTTCTCTTTTGGTGATTACTTTAAAGAGGGCGCAATTGCTCTGGCGTGGG
>CAIXDY010000163.1 GCA_903918325.1 uncultured Actinomycetes bacterium | reverse complement strand
GCAAACTTCTTTGCTTTAATTGCCTCACGTCATCAAATGCGGGATTACTTTCGCCAGTACAAGAAACTAATCATCATTTCTATTATTGGTTCGGCAACTGGAGCAGTAATGCTTTTAAATGTTCCGCCGGGAGTTTTTGAAAAGATGGTTCCATTTCTGCTGCTCGGTGCCAGTCTGAGCTTTCTGATTAAGCCAAAGCCTGATCGCGGCACCCATCATGCATTAGTAGAAAAAATTGGTATTGCTGGAAGTGGTTTTTATTGCGGTTACTTCGGCCCCGGACAAGGCGTGATGGTGATTGCCGTGTTAGCGCGCGATGATCGCCGCGATCCCAAGACGCTTAATACCGCCAAAAATTTAATCGTCGGTTGGACATCATTGGTCTCCAACATCATTTATATCTTCAGCGGAAAGGCGGTCTGGCCAGCGGTGATCGCCCTGGTTCTGGGCGGAAGTATCGGTGGAACCTATGGCGGACGCTATGCCGCCAAGATGCCCAAGTCCGTCTACCGCGCGCTGATTTTGACGGTGGGCTTTGGCGCCTCAGCGTGGTTATTTAAAAAGTACTATTTCAGCTAAAGCGCCCTGCGCCTCTATGCATTGGTATATCACTGATATATCATCACCGATGTGAGCCAAGCTATCCACATACTGTCGCGCGAAAGTACCTCTTTATCCGAGCAGGCCTATAGCCGTATTCGCTCCATGATCATCACGTTAGAACTTGAGCCCGGCTCTCTTATTAGTGAAAGCGCTTTGATGAGTACATTGAAAATGGGGCGAACCCCAATTCGTGAAGCTCTGCGCTCGCTGGCTAATGAAAAATTAGTTGATGTTTATCCCCGCCGTGGAATGTTTGTTTCTCGCGTCGATGTTTCAAATCTTTCGCAGTTATCTGAAACTCGCGCCGTTCTTGAAATTAAAGCCGCTGAACTTGCCGCACTTCGTTCAACTGCAGCCGATCAAGTGATTACAAAATCCCTGATCAAAGAGATCAACGCAATTAAGGGTGATTTAGACATGCCTACGTTAATCGGCTTGGATCAGCGCATTCACCACCATATTTATCAGTGCACACATAATGAGTTTCTCACTGCAGCCCTTGATAACTATTACGCACATGCGCTGCGGATTTGGTTCTTAGCCCTTGATCGTGTCGAACATTTAGCCGATGCCATCATCGAACACAAAGCTTTACTTGAGGCAATTGCGGCTAACGATACAAAAGCTGCAGCTAAAGCAATGAAAGAGCACGTTGAAGGTTTTGAATCCGAAATTCGGAAATCTTTATAACCACCACTAACAAAAAAGGGAATAAAAGCTATGAGTAAGTTACCTGCAAAGGCAAAGTGCGTTGTCATCGGCGCTGGAATCGTCGGCAACGGAATGGTGTACCACCTTGCAAAACTGGGTTGGAAAGATATTGTCCAGATTGATAAAGGACCTCTTCCAAATCCTGGCGGCTCAACAGGTCACGCATCTAACTTCATTTTCCCTGTAGATCACTCCAAAGAAATGAGCGCGATTACTGCTGAAAGTATGCGCCAATATAAAGAGTTTGGAACTTTTACTGAAACCGGTGGAATCGAAGTTGCACGTACTCCAGAGCGCATGCAAGAACTAGCTCGACGTATTACTTCTGGTAAGTCATGGGGAATTGATGGTGGTCAAATCCTCACACCTGCAGAAGTGAAGAAGTTAGTGCCTTACATCGATGAAACCATTATTTTAGGCGGGTATTACCAGCCAACTGTGGGTGTCGTTGACTCACTTCGCACTGGAACAATCATGCGTGAAAAAGCCCAAGAGATGGGCGCCGCACAATCATTTGCAAATGTAGAAGTTCAGGACATCACAGTTGTAGATGGAAAAGTAAAAGCCGTCGTCACTGATCAAGGCACAATTGAAGCCGAATATGTTGTGATTGCAACCGGTTGCTGGTCACCAAAGCTAGCTGCCATGGCTGGTGCACATATCCCATTGACACCAGCGGTTCACCAAATGAAAGATATTGGACCGGTTCCATTCTTTAAGGACACTAAGGGTGACATCGAGTGGCCAATCATTCGCGACATGGATGTATTCATGTATGAACGCCAACACGGAACTGGTCTAGAAATCGGCTCATATGCCCACCGACCAATTCTTTATACACCCGATGACATTCCATCAAATGCAACTGCTGCGCTATCACCTACAGAGTTTGCTTTCACCCAAGCAGATTTTGATATTCAAGATGAGCATGCCTATGAAATCATGCCATCAATTGTTGGCGATGAAAATGTTCGCGAGAAGTATGCATGTAATGGAATTCTTTCTTACACTCCAGACGGAATGCCAATTTTGGGTGAAACGCCAGAAGTTAAAAACTTATGGTCAGTTGCGGCCGTATGGATTAAGGAAGGTCCAGGAACATCAAAGTCGGTTGCTGAATGGATGGTTCTTGGCGATTCTCATATTGATCTGCACGCATCAAATATCGCTCGCTTCCACGATCACCATAAAGAGGAAAAGCACATCAAGTCACGTGTTGCCGAATCCTTCAATAAGACATATGGAATTGTTCACCCAAATGAACAGTACGAATCAAATCGTAAAGTTCGTTTATCGCCTTACTATGATCGCGAAGCTGCGTTAGGTGCAGTGTTTTATGAAACTGCCGGCTGGGAGCGACCATTTTGGTATGAGAGCAATAAAGATTTAGTTGCAAAGTTTGGCGACAAAGTAATGCCACGCACGGCTGAATGGGAATCACGTTGGTGGTCACCAATTATCAATGCTGAGCACTTACAAATGCGTGAAACCGCAGGCATCGTTGATTTAACAGCTTTTGCTTACTTTGATATCACTGGCCCATCGGCGTTAGCGGTTGTGCAAAAAGCCGCACTCCGTCAGATGGATGTAGCCATCGGCCGTGTTGTGTACACACCTGTCCTTGGTCCTAATGGTGGTTTCAAATCAGATTTAACAATCATGCGCCTTGATACCGATCACTTCCGCGTTGTCACTGGTGGTGCTCACGGTATGGCCGATAAGAAATGGTTTGCCGATTTGTTACCAGCCGATGGTTCAGCGAAAATTAAAGACATTACTTCTGATTACACAACCCTGGGTGTGTGGGGGCCAAATGCCCGCGCAATTATTCAAGCCGTTACTTCTGCAGATATGAGCCATGACGCTTTCAAATTCAGCACATGTAAAGAAATTGATATCAAGGGCGTAAAAGTTCTGGCATCGCGTATCTCTTATGTTGGCGATTTGGGTTGGGAATTTTATGTACCAATGGCCGATGGTCCAGCTTTGTGGGACGCACTATGGGAATCAGGTAAGAATCACGGAATGATTGCGGTTGGTATTGGTGTGTATGGAACTACTGGACGTTTAGAAAAGTGCTACCGCGCTTATGGTCCAGAGTTAGAAACTGAATACACCGTAGTTGAAGCCGGAATGCAATCACCAAAACTCAAAGAAGCTGATTTCGTAGGCAAAGAAGCGCATGTTAAGCACCGTTCTGAAAAGCCAGTTGCAATGCTTTGTACTTTATTTGTTGATGATCACACATCTTCAACTGGTGAAAAGCGCTACATGATGGGTAACGAACCAATTCTTACTCTGGATAAGAAGACAATTACCGATGCACATGGACGTCGTTCATATGTAACCAGCGCCGGTTCAGCGCCATCTCTTGGAAAACATATCTTGATGTCTTACTTGCCAACGGAATTAGCTGTAGCTGGCAATAAATTTATTGTGGAATACCTTGGCGAGCACTATCCATGTTCTATCGCTGAAGTTGGTGCTACATCAGTATTTGACCCATCAAATGAACGGATCCTTGCATAATGGATGTACTTGTCTGCCTTAAGCGTGTGCCACTAGCTGGTGGAACGTTGATTCTGACACCAGATTCACGCGATATCGAAACTAAGCATTTGGGCTTTGGAATTAGTCCGCATGAAGAAAACGCGGTTGAAGCCGGCGTGCAATTAGTTGAACAAATGGGTGGAACGCTGACGCTTCTAACTCTTGGACCAAGTGATG
>CAIXDY010000162.1 GCA_903918325.1 uncultured Actinomycetes bacterium | reverse complement strand
ATGGTTTCAGGTAAACCGATTTTCGCAACAATCCTCTTTTTATCGATGACGGCGGCTTTGGTATTTATTTTTATTGATCGTGAATTAAGCGCACAAATTAAGCACCATCGAGAGAAAATTGAATCTGAGTTTCCAGCCATTATTGAAATGATGACCTTAGCTATCGCTGCAGGTGAAACACCTATGCAAGCAATGCTTCGAATTGCTGAATCTGCCGAAGGCGAACTTTCGAAAGAATTTGCTGTAGTCATTTCTGAAATTCGTGCTGGCCAACCGCTCCACCTAACTTTAGATGCCATGGGACGCCGCGTTAAATCTGTCATGATTCGTCGCTTCGTAGATGCAGTTGTTACTGCAACTTTACGAGGCGCACCACTTATCGAAGTGCTTTCTCGGCATGCGCTGGAGGCCCGCGGAAATCAGCGAAATCGAATTATGAATGCGGCAGGAAAAGCTGAAATCTCCATGATGATTCCAGTTGTTTTCCTAATCCTGCCCATCTCAATTCTTTTTGCTTTATGGCCATCATTAACAAATTTGAATTTATTTGCAAATTAATTAACTCAGACTATGCCGCATCCTCTTCACGATCGGCTTCACTAGAAATTGGAGAAACAACCTCTAGTACAGCTGGTGCATTAACTTCACGTGCAGCAACTTCATTCAAGGATGGTCGGCCAGCTTTGCGCTTCTTAGCGATCACTCGTCCATCTTCAAAGAGTTCTCCGCCCCATACTCCTGCGGGCTCTTGTCGTGACATCGCACCTTCAAGACATTGTGCGCGCACAGGACATCCACCGCAGAGGGACTTGGCTTCTGCAATCGAACAATCTGCTTCAGAGAAGAAGAGTTCGGGATCTGCTGTATGGCATGGCAAATTAAATGATGAACCGTCGGAATAAGTGCCCGTTACTGCATCTAAACCGATCTTTTCATCTGCCCAGCCTGGTACTAGTAGTTCGCTGAAGAGAACGCTCATAGTTCTCACCTCTTCTTCCTGTGTTGGCCAACAGATGTTGCTGTTGGGTACTGCTCCAGTTTTCGTAGTTGTCGGGATAAAGAAAAAAGGCCCGAATCCTTGTGGATTCGAGGCCTTTGGCTTCTAGTTCTAATTCGATGTTATCGAGTAGAACCACCAGTGGCCTCGTGTCCGGCATAAAAAGCGGCGTAGAACGCAGGCTTTGTCGTATGCCAAGCAGCAGGCTTATTGGTTGTATGAGCAGAAGGAATTACAGCAGAACGCAATGCGTTTGCTGGTGCGAATGAGCTATTAGACATATTCGCTTCCTTTCTATTCACCATCGATTTCGCCATGAAAACGATGAAGTGCAAGGGTAAAGCATGGGTGCAGATTGATGCAAGTTAATTAAATCCCCGCTCAATACGCGTAATTAAGGGGTGACAAGGCCTGCTTCTGCCAGAAAGCGTGAGGGCTTTTTGGAAAAGCTCATATGCAGATCCACCTTGGCCCGCGTAATTCCAACATAAAACAAGCGGCGTTCTTCATCAATAGATGCTTGATCCCCGGTTGTTGAGTTATTTTCAAGTGGAAGCAAGCCTTCGCTGACTCCCATTAAAAATACGCGCTCCCATTCCAGCCCTTTAGCTGCATGCAATGTGGCCAAAGTAGTTACCGGCATTGTTGGTGGATTATTTTGTTGAACGCGATCTTCAAGTTCACGCAAATACGTACGCAAATTCTTTGGCGTAAAACCAGAATCACTATCGAGTTCACGGGCTAAATGAAGTAGTGCAGCAATTCCATCGATGTGTGCACCCGTTAAGAATGGTTGAGCCAATGTGCGAAGTTCATCTAGCCAAGAAACACCTTCTACGGGAATAACTGAAGCGTTTCGAACTAATTTTAAAAATTCACGAACATCGGGGCGATCGAAGAAGCGTTCGCTGTTGCGCACTTGATAAGGCACCTTTGCCGTATTCATTGCGCGTTCAACTGAGTTGAGCTGACTGTTGGTGCGTGCTAATACTGCAATTTCTTGGGGCGGAGTGCCCTGCGCAATTAACTGGGTAATAGCGCTAATGATTCCAGCAATCTCTGAACTTTCATCACTATATGAATCCACCGATGGTTTATCGCCATGATCATTAAGTGCCACTAACTCTTGACCCATCTGAGCTTTGCGCAAAATTGAGTTAGCCATAAAAGTAATTTCAGGGGTGGAGCGATAGCCCGTGGTTAAGCGAATAACTTCGGCCTCTGGAAAACGTTGTGTAAATGAGTTTAAAAAGATTGGTGTTGCGCCGGCAAATGAATAAATAGTTTGGGCAGGATCTCCAACAACACAAATCTCTTGTCGAGATCCTAACCAGGCATTAATTAATCGCTGTTGCAAAGGCGAGATGTCCTGATATTCATCAACCGTAAAGAAGCGATATTGATCTTGAACGCGTTCGCGTACTTCTCGCTCTTGTTCAATCATCGCCGTTGTAAGAAGCAAAACATCTTCAAAATCCATGGCCCTTTCTTGATGCTTAACGGATTCATAAGCGGTGTATACCTTGGCCATTTGTTCGGGGTTAATTCGTGGCTTAACGGTGCGTTTGCCAAGTTCGGACAAGTAATCGATTGGTGCAACTTCGCTCACTTTTGCCCATTCGATTTCAGAAGCAATATCGCGCATTAAGTCGCGAGAAGTTATGGATAACTCCCCCGTTAATTCCGCACGCTTAATTGCTTCAGTAATAAAGGCGGTTTTAGACGTGATCAAATCTGGAGTCCGGCCGCCAAAAACTTGAGGCCAAAAGAAAGTTAATTGCTTGAGCGCAGCGGCGTGAATGGTGCGGGCAGCAACGGCGGGAACTCCGAGTGAGCGAAGGCGCATACGCATTTCACCTGCAGCCCGTGCAGTAAATGTAAGTGCTAAAACTTTATGTGGATCCATGACATTTATTGCTGCGGCATAAGCAATGCGGTGCGTGATTGCACGAGTCTTTCCAGTTCCAGCACCCGCAATTACGCACACTGGACCGCGCGTGGCAAGGGCAACTGCGCGTTGTTCGTTATCGAGAGATTGCAAAATCTCTTCTGCGCGCACGTCAGACACTTATCTCCACGTTTCCCCACCGGTCAGGTCGGCAACGGTGTAACCATCTTTAGCTACATACCAAGCTGTAATCATTTTGCGTGCAACTGAAATCGATGGCGGCAACAAGATGTCGGCAGTTGCAACTGCTTTTTTCATCTCATCACGACTCAACCAACGCACTTCGGTAATTTCTTCTCCATCTGGGCGGGCATTTTCGGGATGATCAGTAATCGCTTCAAAAGCAATCATGATAGAGGCTGGAAATGGCCAGGCTTGTGATTGTAAGTAATTAATATCGTTGCAGTAGACACCGGCTTCTTCAAAGACTTCGCGCGATACACACTCTTCAAAAGATTCTCCGGGTTCAACAAAACCAGCAAAAGTTGAGAAACGTTTGTCGGGCCAAACAGGTTGGTGTCCAAGCAAAATTCGATCGGCAGAATCTTTTACTAAAACAATTACTGCCGGATCCGTACGTGGATGATGTTGAGTTGAATCGGCGACGCACACACGAGCCGCGCCACCTAAATCACTCACCGTTGCTGCCCCGCACCGTGGACAGTTGGGATGCGCAGCATGCCAATTAACTAAACCAACGGCATGCATAGCAAGAGCAATTTCAATTTCATCGAGGTTACTGCCTACTTCGCGCAACGTTGCAAAGCCTTCGAACTTTTCATCCTCAGTTGCCGGCTCATTGATCCACGTTGTTCGCCAAGCAAAATATGGCCTTTCATCATCACGGCCTAAACCTAAAAAGAAACGTTCGCCTTTATTAAATGCGTTCAATTGCGTTGCAACTTGTGCGGCATCACAGAAAATCAATGCATCGTCGGTAGCAGCAATTCGACCATCAATGATTTGAAGAATTAACGCCTTCTCCCATAATTGATCGAGGGATTGAGCATCCGTGCGCAGATGGCTGGCGCGATTTATCGGGGATAAGGATTGATTGCGCGCGCTCATAGGGGTGAACGCTACTAGCATCGCCCCATGCGCATAACATCGTGGAATCTGCTGCACGGGGAGGCGATACCGCCTGACAAAGAGGCCGATAAAACCGCACTCTTGAGCGCAGCCCTTGGCCAGCTAGCCAGCGATGTTATTGGTCTGCAAGAAGTTGATTATTTCTTAGAGCGATCTGGAAATCACAATCAGGTGGGCACTGTTGCTTCGATGATGGCGGCATCGGATTGGGCTTTTGCACCTTCACTTATTGGCGATCCCGATAAAGATTGGCGTAATCCAATTGAAAGTGATGACACGCTAATTACTAATAACAGTCAGATGTCGACTGGATCGTATGGAATTGGAATGGTCTCAAAGATTCCAGTTACTTCGTGGCATCGCTTAGATTTAAAGGGATCGCCTATCGGAGTTCTGATGGCATTTCCGGTAGATGGAAAGTTAAAGCGTTTTTACGTCCGCGATCATCCGCGCAGTGCGCTTGCCGCACAATTAGATAATGGTTGGCTCATTATTAATACGCATCTCTCTTTTGTGCCTGGATTTTCATTAGCGCAATTAATCAAGATTAAGCGTTGGGCCAATACATTAGGTGTAGCCGATAAATCTAAGATTCTAATTATGGGAGATCTAAATATCCCTATGGCTAGTTTTGCCCGTGGCTTTAAATGGAAATCTCTAGCTACTCAACGAACTTTTCCAAGTTGGTATCCAAAGGTTCAGATTGATTACTTCTTATCGCAAAGCTTGCGTGCTAAAGATGTTAGACACATTCAATATCCCCACTCGGGCATGAGCGATCACTTACCGCTACAGATAGAAGTTGATTAAGCCGACGCCGTGCTGGCATTAGCAATCAAAGCAACTAAAGCCGCTTCATCCAGCAAATCTGCTGGGCGATCAGTAACCCCAGTTGGAACATAGTGAAAAGCTGCACTGATCTTTGAAATATCTGTGCCTGATAATTTTGCCCACGCTAAGCGATACATTGCTAACTGCACAGCTGCCGATGCATCCAACTTTGTTGAACCAGTTTTCCAATCCACAACTTCAAAACCATCGGCCGTTGCATAGACGGCATCGATTCGACCACGCACCAAAATGCCTGAAATAGTGGTTTCAAAAGGAACTTCTACGCGCACGGGAGTTCGCGTCGCAAATTCACTGTTCAACCACGTGCTCTTTAAAACCTCCAGTGTGGAATCTTCTTCAAGGGGATCTAAATAATCTAAATATTCATCGCCAAATAAGGTGGCAGCATCGGTGAATTGGCGTTCGACCCATAAGTGAAAAGCCGTTCCGCGCCGTGAATATTGATCTTGCCCACGCGGCATTGGACGTCGAATATTAAGGGCAAGTTCCTGCGGATCTTTATGCAGAGCTACAAGGGTTGACGTTGAAAGACGTGGAGGCAGCGCAACGTGAATAGTTGGATCTTTCACTTTATGTTGTTCATTAATCAAAGCCTCGGCATCGCCAATCCATGAATTAATCTCATCCGAACTAGATTCTTGCAGTGAATGGTTGGGTGCAGATTTCACTAATTCAATTGCGGCATCAAATGCTTGGCGACGATTACCTAATGGATCGCGTGGCCACTGTGCAGAGATTGGATTTTCAATCGTTGGGTTTTCTGCGCCATCTTCGGGTGCTGCGACATCACTAATTAACAAGCCACCTAACCCACTTGCCGCGCCGGCAATCATTGTAAAAATCTCACTGGGAGCCACAGATTGTGTGCCATCTCGCCACCACGATGTTGTGCAGAGCAGATGCGATTTAGCGCGTGTGATAGCAACGTATGCAAGGCGCATCTCTTCACGCATCTTGATGTTATTAGTGCATTCTTTACCAAAGGCTTTGATTACCTTTGCCGCGTCACTGTTTTTAGTTATGCCATGCAGAGAAAATCGTGGGAGCTCGTGTGCATCTCCGCGCAGTTCAAATGGCACATGCTTTTCATTCTTAATCCAATTATCTGAATCACCAGTATTGCCACCGGGAAAAGTTCCTTCAGCCAATCCGGGCACAACAACTACATCCCATTCGGCGCCTTTTGCCATATGAATCGTCAAAATCTGAACGACATCACTGCGAATTTCAGGTGCACCGGCTTTTAATCCGCCTTCAGCATCGGCAGCTATATCTAGCCACACTAGGAAAGCTGAGACCGTTCCACCCGTGCGTTCGAACTTTGCTGCTTCATCAAGAAAGCGATCTAAATGCCTGCGACCAGATTGATTTCCATCGCGCAGAGTTATCTCACTTTCTAAAGTTAAATAGTTTTCGATTTCGCTAATCAGATCAGTGATCTGTCCACCGGTTCGCGAACGTAATCGGCGTAAGTCGCTAGCAAATCGAATTAAACGTTGATAACCAATATCACTGAAGCCGTATTTCTTGGCATCGGCAATTTCATCCAAAGCATCGATGATTGAGCCCGCAAATTGATCATCCGCTTCTAACTGTTCTGGGTTTCCTGCTGCAATTTTTTTAATGAATGTCTTGGAATCCGCATGCATTGCTTTGGCACGCTCTCGTGAGAAAGTGCCAAGAGCTGCAATATCGCGTGGTCCTAAGTTAATTCGTGGTCCAGTTAGATGACGCATGAGCGCAGAGCCTGCATCTGGATCAGTAATTATCTTTAACATTGTTACAACATCGGCTACTTCTGGAACATGAATCAATCCGCCGATTCCAATAACTTCCACGGCGATTCCAGCTTCATGCAACGCGGCTTCAATCGCAGTAATCTGACTGCGCTTTCGCACAAGCACAGCGCATGTCTTGCCAGTTGAAGGAGCCCAGTTCTTTTGAACATATTCCGTAATTGCCTGTGCTTCAGCATCAATAGTTTCAAAGATTCCATAGGCAACTTCGCCCTTACCAGCTTGTGGTCGCGCTTCTAGTTCAACAACTTGTTGACCGCCCGCTAACTTAATTTCACCACTAATCCGGTTTGCAACTGACAAAATCATTTCATCATTGCGAAACGTTGTTGGTAACGAGAACTGTGCTTTACCCACTTGATCAGAGTTCTTAGGGAAATACTTAGCAAAAGATGCCATGGTGCCGGCAGAGGCTCCGCGCCACGTGTAAATAGCTTGCGATGGGTCTCCCACTGCCATTACTGGATGAGCACCTCCATAGAGAGATGAAAGCATTCGCACCTGTGATTGAGAGGTGTCTTGATATTCATCGAGTAAAACAACTCGGTACTTACCGCGCTCTAACACACCAACATCGTTAAAGTTCTGAGCGATATCTGCAGCTAGTGACATTTGATCATCAAAGGAGAACTCTCCCGCAGCTTTGCGACGTTGCATAAACACTTCAACCATAGGTAGCAGTGAGTTCCTCTGACGCATAGCTTTAGCAACATCTCGAACTTCGGCGTTGCTGCTGCCGCTGAGAGGTTGTAATGAAGCTAAAACTTCATTGCCAATCCGCTCAATCTCTGCAGCTTTTACTTGATGCTCGAGCATTAATTTAGATAGCCCCAATACATCTTTGATAACAGTACTGACTGCGCTCTGATTACGATACGAATCATCTGACCAGTTGCGCACGACATCAGATGCAATCTGCCAAATTGCTGCTTCACCCAACGGCTCTGCATCTGCATCAATGCCATAACGAATTGCAT
>CAIXDY010000161.1 GCA_903918325.1 uncultured Actinomycetes bacterium | reverse complement strand
CCCGCAGATTTATCTGCGGGGCTTTTTATTAATCTCTTTCGAAATTAGTGGCTATGTCCACCTGGACCATGTGAATGTCCGCTTGCAGCTTCAGCCGCGGCTTGCTCGGCTGGTTTTTCAAATACAACGGCTTCAGTTGTAATGAACATTGCTGCAATAGATGCCGCATTAGCAAGGGCTGAACGCGTTACCTTAACTGGATCTATAACACCATCTTTAGCAAGATCGCCATAAACATCTGTTGCCGCATTGAAACCTTCATTGGCTTTCATTGCGCGAACTTTTGCAACTACAACGTAGCCTTCAAGTCCAGCATTTTCAGCGATCCAACGAAGTGGTTCATCGCACGCTTTGCGAACTAAACGAACACCAACAGCTTTATCGCCAGTGAAACCAAGATCGCCTTCAAGAGCATCGGCGGCATGCACTAGTGCTGCACCTCCACCAACAACGATTCCTTCTTCAACTGCCGCACGAGTTGCAGAAATTGCATCCTCTAGTCGGTGCTTCTTTTCGTTAAGTTCTACTTCAGTATGGGCGCCAACTTTGATGACACAAACGCCACCAGCTAGCTTTGCAACACGCTCTTGCAGTTTTTCCTTATCCCAAGAAGAGTCAGAGTTTTCAATCTCTTTACGAAGTTCGCTCACGCGGGCAGCAACTGCGCCTTTGTCTCCAGCGCCTTCAATGATTGTTGTTGCATCTTTTGAAACGACAACACGGCGTGCGCGGCCGAGATCTTCAAGAGTTGCAGCATCTAGTTTCATTCCAACCTCAGCTGAAATAACTTGACCACCAGTAAGTGTTGCGATGTCCTGCAACATTGCCTTGCGGCGATCACCAAAGCCAGGGGCTTTAACTGCCACGGAAGTAAATACTCCGCGCATACGGTTTACAACGAGCGTTGAAAGGGCTTCACCTTCAATGTCATCAGCGATGATCAAAAGTGGCTTTGAAGTAGCCGATACTTTCTCAAGAATTGGTAGTAATTCTGCGAGCGCAGAAACTTTGCCAGCTGAGATAAGTACGTAAGCATCTTCAAGAATTGATTCCATGCGATCTTGATCAGTTACGAAATACGGAGAAATGTAGCCCTTATCGAACTGCATTCCTTCAGTGAACTCTAAATCCAGACCAGTTGTTGATGCTTCTTCAACTGTGATGACGCCATCTTTGCCCACGCGATCCATTGCTTCGGCAATCAAGTCACCGATTGCACGATCTTGTGCCGAGATAGTTGCAACATCTGCAATTTGAGCTTTTCCACTTACTGGAGTTGCCTGTTCGCGAAGTTTTTCTGAAACTGCAGCAACGGCCGCTTCAATGCCTTGCTTAATATCCATTGGCTGTGCACCAGCTGCCAAGTTACGTAGACCTTCTTTAACCATAGCTTGTGCAAGAACGGTTGCCGTTGTAGTTCCATCACCAGCGACATCATTCGTCTTAGTCGCTACTTCTTTTACTAACTGTGCGCCCATATTTTCAGCGGGATCTGAAAGTTCGATTTCCTTTGCAATAGTTACACCGTCATTAGTGATGATGGGTGCACCGTAAGACTTTGCGATAACAACGTTGCGACCCTTCGGTCCAAGCGTTACTTTGACGGTGTCAGCAAGAATGTTGACGCCGCGTTCCATTGCTCGACGGGCTTGTTCGTCGAATTGAAGGGATTTTCCCATTTACTTCTCGATTACAGCGAGAATGTCACGCGCTGATAGAACCAATAGGTCATCTCCGCCATGCTTAATTTCAGTTCCGCCGTACTTGCTATACAAAACAACATCGCCAACTTTGACATCCATTGGAACGCGAACACCATCGTCAAAGCGACCTGGGCCAACTGCAATGACAGTGCCTTCTTGTGGCTTTTCTTTTGCGGTATCTGGGATAACAAGACCAGATGCTGTTGTTGTTTCAGCCTCGTTAGTCTTGATAACGATGCGATCTTCAAGTGGCTTAATGGCCATGTACTGACTCCTTCTAGTTAATCCTGCTTCTGTTTCCTCGTACGGGCCCCATTAGCAGTGTGGACCCGTGAGTGCTAACGCAAGGTTAGAGGTGGCTATTCCCAACGGCAAATCGAGCTAGGACAGGCTTATTACCCCTACTGGCAGGCTGGAATCGGCATCAAAGGCCACCGGGCTAGGCGGGCGATGAGCCGCGACCATCAAAGCGCCAAGGGAGGCGACCATGGCGCCGTTATCAGTACAAAGGGCGGGGGCTGGGATCCGCAGACGTATGCCAACTTTTTCACAGCGCGCAGCGGCCACCGCTCTCAAGCGGGAGTTGGCCGCTACTCCACCTGCAATCACAAGTGAATCAATTCCACTTTCTTTACACGCTGCCAATGATTTAAGAAGTAACACATCAACAATCGCTTCTTGAAAAGATGCAGCAACATCGGCGCGAACATAATCCGGGACGTTTTCTAAGTAGCGTGCGACCGCGGTTTTTAATCCAGAGAATGAAAAATCATAGGGACGAGTTTGCCAGTCATTTGAAGTAGTCAACCCTCGTGGGAAATCAATTGCGCTCGCACTTCCATCCTTAGCAAGAAGATCAATTGCTGGCCCACCTGGAAAACTCAATTTCATTACTCGTGCGATTTTGTCAAAAGCCTCACCCGCAGCATCATCAATTGTCTGGCCTAATTTAGTAATCGAAGAGGTGATGTCATCAACTTGTAATAATGATGAATGTCCACCGCTTACTAATAATGCAATTGTTGGTTCTAGATCTTTATCGTGCGTTAAATAATCAACACTGATATGTGCAGCTAAATGATTGACGGCATAAATTGGTTTATCCAAACCAAGGGCTAGGCCAGCTGCCGAACCTACGCCAACTAATAACGCCCCGACTAAACCAGGGCCGGCAGTCACGGCAATCGCATCAATATCTTTTAATGAAACTTTGGCATCGACTAACGCATTAGCAATTGTGGGCTGCATAGCTTCTAAATGTGCCCGGCTAGCAATTTCTGGAACTACGCCACCAAAGCGTGCATGTTCTTCAACGCTAGATGCAATCACATTTGCCAGCAATGTTCGCCCACGAACAATGCCCACGGCAGTTTCATCGCACGATGTCTCGATGCCAAGTACTAGTGGTTGGCTCATGGCAAATCCTTGCGCATGACTAAAGCATCTAAACCTTTACCAAAATAATCTTTTCGAACATTTAACTGTGAGTACCCAAGGGATTCATATAAAGAAATAGCTTCAACGTTGTCGGTTTTAACTTCCAACATCATCGCAGTAGAGCCTTGGCTCTTAGCCCAATCGGTAATACGCGCCATTAATGCACGAGCAATTCCCTGCCCGCGATGCTGCGGGACTACACCCACCGTTAAAATATCGGCTTCGGCTCCCCCGGGTGCAAAAACTCCGGCATAACCAATAATGCTAAACGAGGTATCTAGCGCCACAATAAAACGGCGAGTAGGTGCGGTGATCTCTTCGCGATATTGCCCTGACGACCAAGGGGAATATGGAAATAACGCTTTATCTAATGAAACAAGAACTGGAATGTCTAAGGAATTAGCTTCGCGATACGTTGTCATCTTCGATCCGCCGTTGCAATTGCATCAGGTCGGCGTAAATAAATCGGCTCAGTAATATTTCCAGGTAAGGCGACAAGGGCTTTCAAATCTGGATACAGATCTGGATAAATTGTCGCACCGCTTACATCGGCTGGAAAGTTAACTGATGGTTGACCCACTCGTGCGCCATTTGAATAACGTGCCCAATACACTTCTTTTCGTCTGGCATCAACGGTAATAATAAACTCCGTTTCATTTACTTGTGCGGCGATTGCATCCAATGAACACACGCCTCGAACTGGAATTGCGCGCGCTAAAGCAAAACTCTGTGCAAATGCAATTCCGATTCGCAGACCTGTGTATGGCCCAGGACCCATGCCAACAACAACTTCAGAAATTTCAAAACCTTTAATGCCTTCTTGAACTAGCGCGGGTAATGCCGGACCATGTTCGGTTGCACCATCTCGAAAACCGCTCCAAAGCACGGTTCCATCTTTGATGATTGCAACTAAGGTTCTGGAAGTAGAAGTATCTATCGCTAATGAGATTGTCATAGTACGAAAGCCTCCCAACGGGTACCAACGGCTTTAATATCTACTTGTCGCGTTTCTTCACTTCTATCAATTGTGATTTCTAATCGATCATCGCTCAGTCGAGCAGATTCGGCGCCACCCCATTCAACTACGGTTATAGAACTTTGGGTATCCAAATCTAAATCATCTAAATAGAGGTTTGGATTTTCGGTATCAATCAAACGATACGCATCTACGTGAATCATTGGGATGGCACCTTTGTGTACTCGCGAAATTACAAAAGTTGGTGAAGTGATATCGCTAATTCCTAAGCCTTTACCAATGCCTTGAGCTAAAACTGTTTTACCTGCACCGAGTGGCCCATTAACTAAAACTAAATCGCCTGCCCTCAAGTGCCCAGAAATAGCGATGCCCAGATCAAACATCTCCTGGGCAGTTGCAACGGTAATCATTAGGAGTAAAGAGTAAAGGAAACGGGGGCCTCGCTTTTAGCGAGACCCCCGTTTACTACCTTCGATGTATTAGTTTCCGCTGTAGAACTTAGGTAGCGGAATGTAGATTCCCTTATCGACTGAGAGATTGCCAGCTTTACGTGCATCTGTAGCAACTCGTCCGCCAGTTGGAACCTTGCCAGTGCTTGAGGCTTCCACTAAATACTTAGCAACTAGCAATAACTGCTTAGTTGTGAAGTTACAGTGGTTTGTACCTTGAGCTGCTGGAGTTGATGTGATTGGAGATCCCGCTGCATCAAACTTTGTGTAGTTTGCTGGAGTTGTATTCCATAACATCAGTAGCTTGTTAGCCGGAGCAACATATTGATGTGAGCTCTGGTAAGCCTTTTGGGCTGCGGCCTTTTGGGCTGCATATTGAGCTGCATACAAATCAACTACACGCTGTGAACCACCAGCTGGAGTAATTGGATCTGCAACGCCAACCATCAACACTGTTGGAACATTGATCTTTCCAGTGTTGTGCTGAAGGGCTGCGAGCTTAGTAATTGCAGCGGCATCGCCAACAGAGCGTGGTGCTCCTGGATTAGCTGCTGAGAGCGCACCAAGTAGTGCATCGATAACAGTATTGCCAGAAAGTGCGGCATTGAAAATTACGCGTTCTGTATCAATGCGTGCTGCATAATCTGTTTTAGTGTTATCAAAGTAAGCGCCGCCTACTTGATTTTCAACATCTTGCGTTGCAAGCACAGCAAGTGCTGCAGCATTAGTTCCATTTTCTAGAACTGCAAGTGCTGGGCTAATTGCCAATGGGAATGACAACTTCAATGCACCATCTGGACCTGAAATTGAGTCGAAGTGTGCTGATTGAGTTGGAATTCCTGACATTAATCCAAGAAGCAAAAGTGCGCTTCGTGAAGGAACGCCAGCTGCTGCTAGAGCTTTACCAGTTGCTGAAGAAGTATCTGGCCACGCGCCTGTTGCAATTCCTGCCTGCAACTTGCCCATAACTGTAAATACTTTTCCAAGATCTGCATATGACTCAGCAACTCCAGCTGCTCCAGCTGAATAATTTCCACCCTTGATCGTTGGATCAAAGAGGACCTTGAGACCCCAAAGGAAATCGCCCGCCATTGTGAGTTCAGCATCTACTTCAAGAGTTGCCATACACATTGGTGCAGCTGCCGATACTAACTCTGGGTGAGTTTCTGCAAGACCTTGAGTGATTGCAGCACCCAGAGAAGAACCCCAAGCAATTACCTTGGTTGTCTTTGGGAACTGCTTTTTGAAAGTGTCGATCAATTCAATGTTTGTCTTGATCGCTGAATCTAAGTTCCAACCTTGACGCGCAAAGCCTGAACCAACAATTGCAACACCTTGGCTAAATAGATATTTAGCAACATCGGCATTACCACCTGGAACAGGTTCTGGCGTATTAGTTATTTTGTATCCACCAATGAGTGGAATCGCAGCTGGGATATCTACGTTGTAGCGATATCCATGTGAGTACAACGCAACGGTTCCGTTGAAGTTAGCTGGAACCTGCATTGCATACGGTGCACCATCAGATGTTGCACCCACGCATGACTGGATTGGGCTCTTGCCATCGCAAGCAGGAGCGGCGTTAGCTGCAACTGGTACTGATACAAGAACTGTTGTTACAAGTGCTGTAACTGAGAGAAGCGAAAGTATTCTTACTTTTTTCATTAGTTAGGTAATCCCTTCGCTGGCATTGCTGGACGCACATACGTTGATTTAACAACTGCGCCAGCACCTGAATCGGTTGTGTAAGTGACATATGTGCCGCCTACTGGAGCAAGGTCACCAGTTGGTGAGTACTTACCAACCCAGTAACCAGTTAATCCAACGTGACTTGTAGCTGAATAACCAAGTGGAACTAGTGCTGAGTTAGCAAAAGTTGAACCCTTGCTATCAATTGCAGCTAGTAGTGATTTACGCGTTGGATTTGTACCGGCAGCTTTGAGAGCTTGCGCAGCCATAAATGCTGAGTTCATTCCAAGAAGTACATTGAGATCAAATGCTGATCCAGGAACTGCCTTGGCATAGATATCAGAGAATAGTTTTACATATTCATCTTTCATATCTGTTGTTGCTGGGACTGGTGAGAAGCCGATTGCGTTATATAGAACGCCAGCTGGAACACCAGTAAGTTTAATTGTTGTTGCATCTCCACCAACTGAACCAAGCATCCACTGTGGTGCGTACTTCAATTGAGCAGCAGTACCGAGCATTGCAGAAGTTGCGCTAGATACACCGAAAAGAATTACTACATCGGCTTCAGCAGCCTTGAACTTAGTAATCCAACCAGCTGCAGCTGCAGCACCTTGTGAGCCTGATGCATAAGGCACCTTCACGGCAAAGTTAACTCCGGCAGTCTTAAATCCTGCGAGCGCATCTGAACCGAAGTCGTCATCCTGGTAAAGAAGACCAACCTTCTTACCTGCAAAGTTTTCCTTAATGTACTGACCCATGATCTTGGCTTCCATAATGTATGAAGGCAAGACTGCGTAAGTAGTTGGGTACTTCTTTGCATCAGCGAAACCGCTGAAACCAGTGTTAACGAATAGAACAGGGATGCCACGGCGAGCTGGGTTAACTGATGCGGCTACAGCTTTTACGTTCGCTGTTCCTAGTGGAGCAAGAAGAGCCATGACCTTATCTTTTAGAATAAGTTCATTTGTCTTTGCTACTGCTTCAGTTGGTACATAACGATCATCTTTTACAACCAGTGTGATCTTGCGACCGTTAACTCCACCATTTGCATTGAGATAATCGAAGTACGCCTTTGCTGCACCTGGAATCTTGTTGTAACCAAGTGATGCTGTACCTGTCATTGGAAGTGTCATACCGAGTTTAATTTCGGTTCCTGAGACTCCCACTTCAGCCGCTTGCGCTGGGACTGCTGTTACAGCCAAGCTCACTGCGGCAAGTACCGCTGAAACTGTTATCAGTTTCCGGCGATTCATTGCTTTCATGTGTTTCCTTCCATCGAGGGTTAGTACGAGAGGTAAATCTTTACTTCTTTAATGCTGCCTTCTTTGCTTTACGAGCGCGATGTTGTTCAACCGGTCCATTTGGAACAAACAGAACGGTGACAATCAGCAGCACGCTCACCAAGAAGCCCGGCAAGTTTGTGGTTACTTTCTCTGAGCTACCCATACGGCTGGCGACCGCATCAGCGAACTCTGGAATAGCAACCAAAACCACTGCCCCAATCATGACGCCTCCAAGGGTCGTAATGCCACTTAGAACTGCGCCTGTCAGCAAAGAAAATGAGAGCGCCAGCGGAAATGCGCTCGGGGAAACCGTCCCAATAGTCATAGAAAGTAAGGCCCCGGCTAAACCTGCGATTCCGGCGCTAATTGTGAAGGCCAGGATCTTGGAGCGGGCAATATTGACTCCGGCGAGCTGGGCAGCGACGTCATTTCCGCGGATTGCTCGCCACGTTCGGCCATACCTAGAACTCAAAATATTTTGTATTACCCACATTGAAATTAATGCTGCTAGTGCGGCAATCCAAAAGAACCATTTATATTGCGTGAAATCTTGACCTAATGAAAGTGGTGGAAAGCCGACGTCGAAAAGTAAACCTTGTTCTCCACCAAGAACTGAAAATTGATTAGCTAAAGATGGCAGACCAATAGCCAATGCCAAAGTTGCACCTGCTAAATACGGTCCAGACAATCTGGCAGCTGCTGCGCCAAGTAATGCGCCACCAATTGCTCCAGCTAAAACGGCAAGAATGAAACATACAATAATTGGGGCATGCAGTTCTATGCGTGCAACTGCGGCGGCGTAAGCACCCACT
>CAIXDY010000160.1 GCA_903918325.1 uncultured Actinomycetes bacterium | reverse complement strand
GCCAGGCCGATGGTTCCAGTTTTGAATTAAATTATTTACTTCATCAGGGCGAATCTTTTGATTTCATGGGAGTCCATGTCGAACTCGTTAAAGCTGGCTATAACGACACAGTGAAGATTTCAAAAACACAATAAAAAAGCCCGCACATGACGCGCGGGCTTTTTTATTTGGGGAAAGCTATTTACTTTGTCTTCTTCGCTACTGGCTTCTTAGTTGCAGTTGCTTTCGCTACTGGCTTCTTCGTTGCTACAGCTTCTTTCTTTTGTGTTGTAGAAGTTTCAGCAGTCTCGTGTGCCGCTGTACCTTCTGCAGCCTTAGCTGCTGGCTTCTTGATAGTTGGTGCAACAGGCTTTGCAGTTGCAGCGTTAGCTGAAACTGATGTCGTCACCAATGCAAGTGCAACTAGTGATGCAGTCAGGATCTTCTTCATATTTTGTGCCCCTCGTTGATTCCCTCGAATGGAATAAGGCAACTATGGCTGGAGCAGGTGAGGATTCGGGTAAGGGTTCCTGAGTGGAAACTGAGAGTTTTCGTGTCGCAAAGCATTGTTTTGAGCCTCAATCCTGCCTAAGTTTGGCTCATGAGCGATGAGGTCATTGGTTTAGATGAGGCGTATTCAGTACAAACACCTGAAGATAACAAGCGCTTATATGCCAAGTGGGCCGCTACCTATGACTCCTCTTTTGTAGATGCCAAGCAATATCGATACCCCAAAGCCATCAGTGAAACTTTTAATGATGTAGTTACTGATTCGGTTAAACGCGTTTTAGACATTGGAACGGGTACGGGGTTAACGGGCATGTATCTATCACGGCTTCGCCCAGATGTTGTTTTAGATGGCATGGATATTTCACCGGAAATGTTGGGACAGGCACAGTTAAAAACGCGCACTGATAACAGCGCGGTGTATCGCAAACTCTATGAGCGAGATTTAACTCAGCAAGTGCCCAATGAGAATGAGCCATATGAAGCTTTAATTAGTTCGGGCACATTTACCCATGGCCACCTAGGCCCTGAATGCCTGCGTAATTTGCTGCCTTTGTTGGCTCACAATGGCTGGCTAGTAGTTGGCGTTAATAACGAACATTTTGAAAGTAAAGGTTTTGCGGGGGAGTTGGAATCATTAGTTGCACTAGGTGCAATTACCCAGCCACAGATTTTGCGCATAGATGTCTATGAACCTGGCAGTGTGCATTACGGGGATCAAGCCCGTGTCATTGTTACTCGCGCAATTAATTAACGAACAGAGCGAAGAACGGCAGTAACGATTCCCAAGATCTCGCAATTATCGCCATTTATAGGCTCAAAAGCATCATTTGCTGGCAGTAACCAGATGTGACCATCTTTTTTGGAAAAAGTTTTTACTGTTGCTTCGCCATCGATGATGGCTGCAACGATGTCGCCCTTGTTGCAATCTTTTTGTGAACGGATGACAACAAAATCGCCATCGCAGATTGCGGCGTTAATCATTGATTCACCCACAACTTTGAGCATAAATAAGTCACCTTTTCCGACTAAGGATTCAGGCAAAGGAAAAGTTTCTTCCACTTCTTGCTCGGCAGTGATTGGCCCACCAGCTGCAATACGACCAACAAGTGGAATGAACTTAGTTTTATCAACGGGGGCGCCGTTATTATTTTCAGGAGTTAATTCCAGTGCGCGGCCCTTGCTTTCATCGCGGCGGATGAAGCCTTTTTCTTCCAAGATTTCGAGCTGGTATTTAACCGAGGCCGTGGAGGTCAGGCCAACGGCCGCTCCGATCTCGCGCATCGTTGGGGCGTAGCCCTGCTCGGCCATGGCCGTTTCGATGACGTTGAGGATTTCAGCTTGGCGGGCGCTGAGGCCGGCCGTGGAGGGGGTCTGTGTGCTCATGGCTATAGGGTGACATAAGTTCACCAAAAATTCAAACATATGTTCGAATTTCGCTTGCTATTTGTCAGTGGTGGGGTGTTTAATACTCCTAGTTCGAACAAGTGTTCGAACACCTTTCCCCAAGGAGAACGACCATGAGCACAATGACAGTAGCTAGCCCATTCACATCAACGACCAATCCGTCCGGCGCTCGCATGAGCCGCCGAGGTCGACTAGCGCGCACATTGGTCGTGGCATCACTGACCGTAGTTTTAGCTGCAGGTTTTGCAGCGAAATCTGTTGGCGGGGATCAAGTTGTGGCTGCTACCTCCTATGTAACCGTTGTGGTTCCTGGAGGAGCAACACTCTGGTCAGTAGCTAGCGCCTATGCCACCGGCGATATTCAGGCCATGGTTGAAACCATTCGCGAAGTGAACAACTTAAAGGGCTATGACGTACAAGCTGGCCAGAAGCTTCGAATTCCAAGCAACCACTAAAAAAGGTGTGAGCGCTAGCCCCGACACGCCCTAAAGAACCAGTTT